>CANKCT010000009.1 GCA_947480465.1 Actinomycetota bacterium | reverse complement strand
TTCTGGCGTGTACCGCGCGATCCATCCACGTTCGGTGCTAATGCCGGGGCACAACCTACTTATTACTTAACACTTCAGTTACCTGGTGAAGATAAGCCAGAGTTCGCGATGACTACGCCATTTGTTCCTCGTGGTGGTCGCGAGAACCTATCTGCCTTTGCGGTTGTAAATTCAGATGCTGGACCAAACTACGGCAAAATTACAGTGCTCCAACTACCTCGAAGTACCAACGTTGCAGGTCCATCGCAAGTTGCTTCCAATTTTGAGGCAAAGCCTGAGGTTGCTAACTCCTTGTCACTATTGCGTCAAGGTGGTTCAGATGTGGTTCTTGGAAACTTGCTCACACTTCCAGTGGGTGGAGGTTTGCTCTACGTACAACCTGTTTATGTGAGAGCGACTTCAAATAGTGCGGCTTATCCATTACTTCAAAAAGTACTCGTTTCATTTGGAGATCAAATTGGATATGACGACACTTTGAAGGGTGCACTTGACCAAGTATTCGGTGGAAATTCTGGAACAACTTCAACTAGTGGGACAACCACCTCAACTACCGGAACAACGAATAATTCGTTAGCCAGTGCATTAGCAAGTGCAAAGCAAGCACTCGCTGATGGTCAAGCCGCACTTGCTAAGGGTGATTTTGCGGCATATGGCCGAGCACAAGATCGCTTAAAATCTGCAATTGCATCTGCGATAGCAGCACAGACGAAAAAATAAATGTCATCGCTATAAGCAATGCGCAAAGAAATCTGTACTCAGTAAGTATTGATAGGTAAAGGCCATTTTCATGGGTTTTCATTCATGGATTTGGTCTTTACCTGCTTCACGCCTAAGATTGCCAATACCGACGCGGGGTGGAGCAGCTCGGTAGCTCGCTGGGCTCATAACCCAGAGGTCGTAGGTTCAAATCCTGCCCCCGCTACTAGATTAAAAGAAGTGAAAAGCTCGCAGAAGATTACTCATCTACTGCGAGATTTTTATTTTATCCGCAAAGAATTTGTGACAACAAACAAAGACGACAACGCCATTGCTGCCGCCGCATAAATTGGTCGAAGTAACCCTAAGGCGGCGATAGGTAGGCCGATTACGTTGTAAATCAACGCCCACCCCATATTTAAGTGAATGATTCTTAAAGTTTTTTTGGCTAACTTGAGTGCATCTATAACGCTACTCAAACCCGATTTCATGAGAGTTATATCAGCACTTGAAATAGCAGTATCGGTTCCGGTTCCCATGGCCATTGATAAATCAGAGGCCGCTAAGGCAGCTGCATCATTAATTCCATCACCAATCATTAACACACGGTGCCCTTCGGACTTTAACTTTTCGACAATAGCTAATTTTGTCTCTGGCAGTGCCCCCGAGACCACATGCGACATATCAATACCCACACTTGCTGCAACTGTTGCAGCAGCTTCGGCCCCATCACCTGTAACTAGCCATGGTGTGATTCCCAGTGCTCTGAGCGCTTTAATTGTTTCGGCAGCATCTTGCTTTAATTGATCTCCGACTGCAAATACGGCAAGTGCAACTCCATCCCATGCAAGTACAGAGACTGTAAGCCCAGATTCTTGGCCATGGGCAATAGCGAGTTTGATTTCAGGATGAAAATCCGTACAACTATGCGCAACAGCTGCGGGAGAGCCAATCAAGACAACCGGAGAAATTGTGCCGAAATTTACCCGCCCCGCAGCACCTGATCCTGGCGTAACTGAAAAATCACTTACTTCAAATTTTGTTGCTCCTTGTCCAAGTGCATAACGAACGATTGCCAGTGCAACTGGATGTGAATTCTGTGATTCGACTGCCAAAGCGGATGAGAAAATTGATTTTTCATTGATGAGTGTGGAGAAATTGTTGCCTAAAACTTTTCCGGCTGAAGTTGATACTGTAATTTCAACTACATTCATTACGCCTTGAGTGAGCGTTCCAGTCTTATCAAAAACCACGGTATCAACTGCGCGAGCAACTTCAAGTGAGCGTGGCTCTCGCAACACTATTCCGCGTTGTGCCCCACGCCCGGAGGCAACGAGTAGAGCCACAGGTGTCGCTAAACCGAGTGCACATGGACAGGCAATCACAAGAACTGTTATCGCTACAGAGATAGACCTAGTCAATGTGTGATCAGTGTAAAACCACCCTAGAAAAACACCGATTGAAAAAATTGTAACTATCGGGACAAAAACAGCACTGATGCGATCTGCCAATCGCTGAATCGGAGCCTTTGTGCCCTGTGCGCTAATCACCATAGCGGTGATTCGTGCAAGTTCAGTATCACTTCCAATTCTGGTTGCTCGCACAATCAGTCGACCATTGTGGTTAAGTGATGCACCTATAACCGATGAACCGGGACGAACATCCACAGGTTTAGATTCACCAGTGAGCATAGAGTTATCAACGGCACTTTCACCTTTAATAACAATTCCATCAGTTGCAATGCGCGCACCCGGGAGAACTTCAAACTCATCACCAATCTGAAGTTGACCGATTGGAACGATGAGTGGGAATCCACCACGAACGATAGTGACCTCTTTGCTACCTAAAGCAAGAAGGGAAGATAGTGCCGCGCCTGCACGAGATTTTGCACGTGTTTCTAAGAAACGACCTAGGATCACAAAAAAGATTACTCCAGCCGCAACTTCTGTATACACATCACCTACACCTGTTGTGTTTGCATATATTGACCAAGCAAATGCAGCAATAGAACCCATAGAAATTAAGTTATCCATTGTTGGATGTTTTAAATTTCGCAGTGCTGCACGGTGAATTGGCCAAGCGACGAATAAAACAACTGGTGTGCTGAGTGCGATTACCAACCATGATGTTGGTGAGTACAAAGGACGTGCGATTCCGAGAGCATCTATCTGGTCAATCATCCAGATATCGATTTGATGGTGCCAGTCCATAACCATTGAAATCGCAATTGCAGGTACAGCAAAAATAAAAGCAAAGAAAAGGGCTCGGCCCGATTTTTTGCTATGTAAAGTCACTGACTGGCCATCTTGCAAAAGTGCGGCTTTATAGCCCGCTTTTTCGACAATCTGAATCAACTTTTTCACGTCTACTTCCGCAGGTGCCAAAATATGCGCAGTCTCAGTAGCAAAGTTAATTGATGCGCTTACCCCATCTACGGAATTTAATGCTTTCTCAACCGTGTTAACACACGAAGAGCACGTCATTCCCTCGATAGACAGAGTCGTCGGCTCCAAAAGTGTGCTCATGAATTTAAACAATTCAATACGTCATCATGTAATTTGCCATTAGTGGAAACGCCGCTGCCACCAAAAGGGCCTTGCTGGCCGGATGTATTTGTGAATACTCCACCTGCTTCGCGAACAATTATGTCCAGAGCGGCCATATCCCATACTGCAAGGGTAGGCTCGACTGCAATATCTACTGCGCCTTCGGCAACCAACATGTGTGACCAGAAATCTCCCATACCTCGAGTGCGCCAAGCTTGAGAGAGCATTTTTTGAAATGGTTCTAATCTTTCACCAAATCCGATGAAGTCTGAATAAGCTATTGAGGCATCTTCAATCGCTGAAACTTCTGAAACAGATATTTTTTTTGTATTTCCATTGAAAATTACAAATGCACCAGCGCCACTTGATGCAAACCAACGCCGTGACAGAGCTGGTGAACTAGCAACTCCGACAATAACATTGTGTGTTCCATTTTCACTCACTTCGACGAGAGCAATCAAACAGGCCCACGTAGGCACTCCTCGCATAAAATTCTTAGTGCCATCTATTGGGTCAATTACCCAATATCGCTTTGCCCCAGTTATGTCACTGCCAAACTCTTCACCTAACAAACCATCTTCTGGGCGATGAACTGCAAGAGCTTGACGTATAGCAGTTTCAACTGCGCGATCAGCATCGGTTACAGGAGTGTTATCTGGCTTAGTCGTGACAACTAAATCCAATGCTTGATACCGATCTAGCGCAATTGCATCTGCTAGATCAGCTAGTAGATGGGCTAGAGCTAAATCTTCACCGTATTGCTCTGTTTCAAGTGTCATAGTGGTTAAATCTTAATCCTCAATGCCTTGCAGGGTTTGGTCTTTGACTGCCAATAAAGAGCGCAAACTTGTAAGTCTTGCAGTGCGCTCAAGGTCAACGATGCCGTTGGGGGCGGCCCAAGCATCAAGTGAGCACGAACTGTGCGCATGTGAGCAGTTAGGCATGCAGTTTGCGGCGACTTCAGATAAATCTGTGAACGCATCAACAATCCGCTGATTGTCGATATGCGATAGGCCGAACGCTCGGATGCCCGGTGTATCAATAATCCACCCATTGCTACCAGAAATCTGTAGCGCAATTGCACTTGATGAAGTGTGGCGCCCGCGACCAGTCGCTATATTTACTTCGCCCGTCATTCGATCAGCTTCTGGAACTAACGCATTGATTAAAGTTGACTTTCCTACACCTGAGTGACCAACTAATACCGATTTTTTACCTACCAGCATTTCATGTAGTGCAGTTAAGTCATCACTTCGCGAATCACTCTTAATTGCGGTGAAAATGATTTCAACATCAAGCTTTGAATACTGTGCAATAAATGCAGGAACCGCACCAAGATCAGTCTTTGTAACAACTAATTTTGGGGTAATTCCTTCGGTGAAGGCCGAAACTAAGAACCGATCGATTAATCCCCTTCGTGGCTCTGGATTTGTTGCAGCAACAACAATTACTAATTGATCAATATTTGCAACAATTGTTCGTTCAACTTGGGCCGCATCATCAACGGTGCGACTTAAAGAATTACGCCGTTCGCTGACTGCCACTATTCGAGCAAGGCTTCCTTCGTTTCCACTTATGTCGCCAACAATCGAAACAATGTCTCCAACTACAACCGACTTTGGCCCTAACTCGCGAGCCCTCATTGCGGTTACCACTACACCGTCATCAGTCATGCAAGTTTGGCGGCCGCGATCAACGGTTGTCACTAAAGCTGTTATTGCTCCACTATGACTTGGGCGATCTTTACTCCGGGGACGAGTGCTTCGGGCTGGCCTGATTCGAGCATCAGACTCGTCATATTCGCGAGGAGCCATCTCCTAATTACTCGCAATCTCAAGCAAGAAGAGAGCTCCACAAGCCAGGAAAATCTGGAAGCGTTTTGCGGGTAGTCGCTATGTTTTCAACTTCGATTCCAGGTACAACTAAACCAATCACTGCACCAGCTGTTGCGAGACGGTGATCTTCATATGTATGAAAAACACCCCCGTGGAGTGGCGCAGGAGTGATGTGAAGCGAAGTTTTATGCTCTTCAACATTTCCACCCAATGCATTTATCTCACGGGTCAATGCGGCAAGACGATCAGTTTCATGCAAACGTAAGTGGCCGATTCCACGAAGGTGTGATGGTGAATCTGCCAAAGCGGCCAATGCTGCGATAGACGGCGTCAGTTCACCAACATCGTGCAAATCAATATCAATTCCGTGAATCACGCCAGTGCCTTTGAGGGTTAGACCTTTTGAACTCATTGAAAGATGCGCACCCATACGTGTAAGTATGGTTCGGAGTTGGTCGCCTGGTTGCGTGGTTTCTGCTGGCCAATCTGCAATCGTTATTGATCCACCGCACACCATTGCCATCGATAAGAAAGGTGCGGCATTTGAAAGATCGGGCTCGATGACTAATTCTCGTCCATGAAGTACTCCAGGTTGAACATTCCAACTCTGTGCATCCGTGTCAACTGTTACAACGGCACCGAAACTTCTCAGCATGTCAACGGTCATGTCAATGTGCGGCATTGATGGAAGAGATCCACCTTTATGTATTGCAGTAATTCCATGAGTAAAACTTGGTGCTACTAATAAAAGTGCTGACAAAAACTGACTAGATGCACTGGCATCAATTGTTATTTCTCCACCAGGTATTTTGCCCTTACCGTGAAGTGTTAACGGCAAGCTATACCGACCTTCGTGTTCGATAGAAACACCTAGTTCTTCAAGTGCTTTGATTACAGGACCAAGTGGGCGCTCATATGAACGCGGGTCACCATCAAATGAAATCTCTCCGGTTGCAAGTGCTGCAAGTGGCGGCAAGAATCGCATGACTGTACCCGCGTTTCCCACATCAATTCTTGCTGGCCCACTCATTTCTGCAGGAGTAAGAGTTAATCGATATTCAGGTGCTCCATTGATGATTGCATCTTCTTCGACGATACCAATGCCCAGAGCTTGTAATCCTTGAACCATCAGTTCGCTATCGCGTGAAACTAAAGGTCGTCGCAAAACTGATGGTGAGTCGGCTTGAGCTGCCAAAATAAGCGCCCGGTTGGTCACTGACTTCGACCCTGGAATTACGACCGAAACATCGACTGGTTTTGCACCACGAAAAATCGCGGGCCAGTGGGCGTCGTTTTTATTCATTGCTTAAGTCTATCCTTTTCCATATGTGTGGCAGATATGCGCAGTCCGCCGATATGCGCGAACTCATGGAGCAGTTTGAGGTTACCGGTAGCTCACCGGCCGAATCCCTGCCACTGAGTTGGAATATCGCACCTACGAACCCCATTTATATTGTTCGCGCTGATTCTGAAAACCACAAGAAAAGCGCCCTAACAACAGTGTCGTGGGGATTGATTGGACCCTGGCTCACTGATTTCAATGAGGCAAGAGCATCACAGTCACGTGCAATCAATGCACGAAGTGAATCTATCCATGAGAAGCCAACTTTTAGAGCGGCCTTTAAGTCGACTCGATGTTTGATTCCGGCAGAGGGATATTACGAATGGGCAACCGCAATGGGTAAATACTCCCCCAAACAGCCATTCTACATTTCTGCTAAAAATGGAGGACAACTTCCCATTGCTGGAATTTGGAGTCGCTGGAGCGCACCGAATGGATCCATGATTGAAACTGCAGCAATTATTACCCAAGAAGCACAGGGAGAATTGGCAGAGATCCATAGTCGGATGCCTGTTTTCATGCCACGTGAACGGTGGGACCAGTGGCTAAGTCCAGAGAACTCGGATGTTGAAAGTTTGAAATCTCTTATGCACGTGCAATCCCCAGATTCATTTGTGGTGGCACATCCGGTGTCTAGAGCCGTCAACACTGTCGCAAATAATTCACAAAAGTTAACGGCACGAGTTGAAGTTGGCGAGCCAGAAACCCTCTTTTAGCGATAGCCTTTTGCTGCGATGACTTCGACAGATTTAGTAAAAGAGAGTCCAGCGGATCGTGCTGTCCGCTTTGAACGTGATGCCCTCGTCTTCACTAACCAGCTTTACGCTGCAGCATTGCGATATACAAAAAATCCACATGATGCTAAAGATTTAGTCCAAGATACTTATTTAAAAGCATTTGCATCCTTTCATCAGTTTGAACCTGGCACGAATTTGAAAGCTTGGTTGTATCGAATTTTGACCACAACATTTATCAATACATACCGCAAAGATCAACGTCGTCCACAGATATCAGGTGGGGAGATTGAAGATTGGCAATTAGCCGATGCTGCTTCGCACTCAAGCAATCTTGGTAAATCAGCTGAAGTTGAAGCGCTAGAAAACCTGCCTGATAGCGATATAAAACGTGCACTTAACGAGATTCCTGAAGAGTTCCGAATTGCGGTTTATCTAGCCGATGTTGAAGGCTTTTCCTATAAAGAGATAGCTGAAATTGTTGGCGTTCCCGCTGGAACCATTATGTCGCGCTTACATCGTGGAAGAAAACAGCTTCGAGAGCGGTTAACTGAGTATGCAAAAGATCTTGGTTACTCGGTCAAGGCACCTAAGGAGGAAACTCCATGAGTCCACATCAGTTGACTCCATGTAGTCAAATTCTTAACTCCTTCGTACTCTTGCTTGAGGGAGATACCGATGCGCCAATGGTTCAAACTATTGAAATACATTTGCTGAGCTGCCCAAACTGCGCTGCAGAGCTCGCACATGAAAGAAGAATGCACAGTTTGATTCAGGATGCATTACAACGAACTTGTTGTGAAACTGCCCCAGAAGATTTGCATGACTCTATTTATCAACAAATTCACGCCCAAATGGCTGGTAGCTTTATGACCGAAGTAACCACTGAATTTACAATGACTGAAATTTCGATAGAAATTGATGAGTTTGGAAATGTTGAACACCGTGAATTTACTATCGAGCACACGGAAGAGATTCGATTTCTGAGTGATCCTACTGATGAAAGTAACAAGTAAGCCGTGAATTCAGCTGACGATGTAATTGGAGTAGTTGGTTTCTCAATAATGACGGTGAGGCCGGGTGATACTTGCGTGGCAATGGGAGTTGGAGATTTACCAATTGTTGCGCAATCTCATCTGATTAATCTTATGGAGCATGCCGCTGTAATTTCTCTTGATGAGCATCTTGAACCGGGAGAAACAACTATTTCAATAAGTATAGAGACTCTGGCATTGAGTCCAGCTGAAATCGGGGCAGAGCTGCGAGCGACCTCAAGGTGTATTGAAGTCTTTAATCGAGAACTGACCTTTGAATGCGAAGTTTATGAGGGTGAGCGTCAAGTTGCTGCCGCAATGATAAAAAGAGCGACAGTAGAGCGAGTATCTTTCCTCGCACGCACTGCCGCTCAATCTTTAATCAGTTAATTATGTAACTAGTTAAATCTTTAATTAAGCCTTCTTGGTTGCCCAGAAAATCTCTGCAATTTCATCAATCTTTGAAATCAATTTATCGGCAACTGCAACATCTTGTGTTCCCTTTGTACCAGCGGCACCAGCAAGCTTTGTCGCCTCGTTAAAGAGTGAGTGCAGTTGTGGATAGGCTTCAAAATGTGGGGCTTTGAAATAATCGGTCCAAAGGACCCAGAGGTGCTCTTTGACTTGATGTGAACGCTCTTCTTTAATTGCAACTGAGCGTGAACGAAAATCAGCATCTGTATTTGCGGCGTATTTTTCCATGCAAGCTTTTACAGATAAGGCCTCAATTTTTGCTTGAGCCGGATCGTAAACTCCACATGGAAGATCGCAGTGTGCGTAAACTGTAGTTTTTGGTGCAAACATGGATTTCTCTCCCTAAAAATATCGCGAGTGCGTCGAACAAGTGACAGACTACCGCCCGTGGGCAAATTTGGCATAGTCAAGGTTGACGGTGAATCTATGGCCCCCACTTATCACCATGGGGATCGATTGCTTATCCTTTGGATGAAGGAATCACCTAATCGAATCCCGCTTGGGAGTATCGCAGTGATCGAACGTGAACAACGCCCAGGAATCTTTATGATTAAACGAGTTCAAAAATCTCATGGTGGAAACTATTGGGTTGAGGGTGATAACAGCGACAGTACTGATTCAAGAACGTGGGGATGGATTATGCCCAATGAAATTGTCGGTCGAGTTTTGTTTCGCTACCGAAAAGGGCAATAAACAAGCCCATAATTGCAGTTAGCGCGTAAAAGCCTCGAGCATTAAAGCTTTTTGCTCATCTTCATGCAAGTGATGGTTTCCAGTAGCCGGTGACGCCGTTGCGCGGCGAGAAATACGGCGCAGAACGCGATCACCAAATCCATGACCGCCGTGCTGTTCGGATGTGCGAAGCGCAATGAATGACCATGGGCCTTGGTTAGCTGGTTCATCTTGAACCCACAATAAATTGGCGTTTGGATTCTTATTTGCCTCAGCAACCATTTCGTCAATTGGAAGTGGGAAGAGAAGTTCAACGCGCACAATCGCAGTCGAATTTTCACCTGACTTTGTACGTTCCGCGACCAAATCATGATAAATCTTTCCAGAACAGAAAATAACTCGTGAAGCGTTTTGTACAGAGTCATCAGAAATAACTGGACGGAAGTGTCCACTTGTAAAGTCTGATAAAGCTGAAGCTGCTGCACGCAAACGCAACATAGATTTTGGAGTAAAGACAATCATTGGGCGCCGTGCTGGATTCTTAACATGCCAACGAAGTAAGTGGAAGTAAGAGGCTGGAGTAGATGGTTGAGCGACAGTCATATTCTGTTCGGCACATAACTGTAAATAGCGCTCAATGCGTGCCGAAGAGTGATCTGGTCCTTGACCTTCGTATCCATGAGGGAGCAAAAGCACTAATGATGAACGCTCTCCCCACTTCTGCAATGCAGAGGAGATGAACTCATCGATAATTGTTTGAGCACCATTAGCGAAGTCACCAAACTGACCTTCCCAAAGCACCAATGCATCTTCGCGCTCCACGCTATAGCCATATTCAAATCCCATAGCTGCGTACTCACTGAGCAATGAATCGATCACAAAGAAATGGTTATCATCGCTATTGAGGGCACGCAATGGTGTCCACTCATTGCCGTTTTCTTTATCAATAATCACTGCGTGGCGGTTGCTAAATGTACCCCGGCGTGCATCTTGGCCAGCCAAACGAATTGGTCGATCTTCCTTTAAGAGAGAACCGAATGCCAGCATTTCGCCAGTAGACCAATCAATGGAACCATCGTTAAGAGATTCAACGCGCTTGGCTAATTGTGGCAATAACTTTGGATGCACATTGAAACCTTCAGGAATAGCTGATTGCGTTGCAGCAATTTCTCGTGCAAGTTCTTCGCTAATAGAGGTCACGATCTGATGTGCATCTGGAGGCACTGGAACTTTAAAGTTTGGATCTGTTTCGGTTTCAAGATTATTGACTGCGGCATAGACGGCTTCCAATTGAGTTTGATAATCCCGAGCAATTTCTTCGGCTTCAGTTGGTGAAATATCACCTTTGCCAATGAGGGCTTCAATGTACAAAGTACGCGTCGAGCGTTTCGCATCAATCATTTTGTACATAAGCGGTTGTGTGAAACTTGGTTCGTCGCCTTCATTGTGTCCGCGACGGCGGTAACAAATCATGTCAATCACAACATCTTTGTTAAATTCTTGACGATACTCAAATGCTAAGCGCGCAATTCGAACACAAGCCTCTGGATCATCACCATTGACATGGAATACAGGTGCTTGAATTATCTTTGCAAAATCTGTCGCATATGTTGCAGTGCGAGATGAAATTGGCGATGTAGTAAATCCAACTTGGTTATTGACAATCACGTGGATTGTGCCACCGGTGCGGTATCCAGCTAACTGTGACATCTGAAGGACTTCGGCATTCACACCTTGCCCCGCAAATGCTGCATCGCCATGGAGCAAAATTGGCAGTACTGAGTAAGCATTCTTTACATTGAGTTTGTCCTGTTTTGCTCTGACAATACCTTCAAGTACTGGGTTTACTGCTTCAAGGTGAGAAGGGTTAGCCGCTAAATAAATTTTGGTAGTGGCTCCAGAAAACGAAGTAAAAATACCTTCGGTTCCGAGGTGGTATTTAACATCGCCAGAGCCTTGAACCTGATTTTCAGCGTAGTGGCCTTGGAACTCTTGGAAAATTTGACCATGTGACTTACCTGCAATGTTTGCCAACACGTTAAGGCGACCTCGGTGAGGCATTCCTATACAGACTTCGTCTAAACCTTGATCGGCAGCACCTGATAAAACTGCATCAAGCAATGGAATTACAGATTCGCCACCTTCAAGTGAGAAACGCTTCTGTCCAACAAATTTAGTCTGCAAGAAAGTTTCAAAAGCTTCTGCACTATTGAGCTTACGTAAAATACGTAGGTGCTCTTCTGGGGCAAATTTATTTGGCGTCGCTTCAACATGTGTTTGTATCCACTGACGCTCTTTTGGATTTTCAATATACATATACTCAACGCCAACGGTGCGGCAATATGAATCACGCAAAATCCCTAGGATGTTTCGCAGTGGCAAGAATGGTGATCCACCAAAACCACCAGTTGCAAATTCACGATCAAGATCCCATAAAGTCAGCCCGTGGTTAACAACATCCAAATCTGGGTGCGAACGCTGCTTATATTCAAGCGGATCCACATCAGCCATTAAGTGACCAAAAGTACGATAGGCATGAATCAACTGTTGTATGCGAGCGGTCTTGTTTATCTGCTCATCTTTTGTAAACTCAAAATCTTTCGCCCAACGAATTGGTTCGTATGGAATGCGAACTGCAGCAAAAATTTCATCATAGAAACCATCTGCACCCAAAAGGTAATCATTCATACGACGCAGGAAATCACCTGATTGCGCACCTTGAATTACGCGATGATCGTAAGTGCTGGTGAGCGTTACAACTTTGCTAATGGCCATGCGGGCTAAGGTTTCTTCACTTGCACCTTGGAACTCTGATGGGTAATCCAGCGAACCGACTCCAAGAATCAATCCTTGCCCCTGTACTAAACGTGGCACCGAGTGGACTGTGCCAAGCGTGCCTGGATTAGTAATAGACATTGTTGTTCCAGCGAAATCTTCAACCGTAAGCGTTCCGCCTCGTGCCTTCTTGATAACTGCTTCATAAGCGCCCCAGAACTGCGCAAAATCCATATCTTCGCAGCCTTTAACAGATGGAACTAATAACTGTCGTGATCCATCGGCTTTAGCTAAATCGATTGCGATACCCAAGTTAATGTGTTCTGGGTGACCAATCGCTGGTTTGCCATCTATTTCGCCAAAAAATGCATTCATCTCAGGCATCGCCCGAACCGCTTTAATCATTGCATAGGCGATGATGTGAGTGAATGAAACTTTTCCACCGCGCGCACGC
>CANKCT010000008.1 GCA_947480465.1 Actinomycetota bacterium | reverse complement strand
TGCAGTTCAATACCCAATTTACTTAAGTGGCAACGTAAATCTTTTAGGAACCGTAAATCTGCTAATGGGATATCCGTTATTTATCGCCGCTGCTTATTTGTCGTGGCTTGTCATTAAAAGTGCACCACCAGTACATAAAACTGAGGACTAGCCAATAAAGCAGGCTTTTATTTCGACTTCAGCGGCCGAAGAAGCGACAAATAGAAGTTCATCGCCAGCAGCAAATACATCGTGCGCTTTTGCGGTAATGACACGACCATCACGTACTATTGCGGCGAGTGCAGCATTTTCTGGAAGCTCAATCTCTTCAACGGTTTTTCCTATGCACGCCGAACTATCCGGCAAGGTTAACTCCACTAAATTTGCCTGGCCTTTTTTAAATGAGAATAGCCGAACAACATCACCAACAGTTACTGCCTCTTCAACTAGAGCCGAGATGATTCTAGGAGTAGATACCGCAACATCTACTCCCCAAGATGAATCAAACAGCCATTCATTTTTTGGATGATTAATCCTGGCGACCACGCGAGGTACACCGTATTCGGTTTTTCCAAGAAGTGATGTAACAAGATTTGCCTTGTCATCACCAGTTGCAGCTACTAAAACCTGGCAGTTATTTAAGTGAGCTTTATCTAAAGAAGTAATCTCACAGGCATCAGCCATAAGCCATTCAGCGTCAGGGACACTTTCTAGTTTGAGTGCTTTGGGGTCCTTATCAATAAGAAGAACTTGATGTCCATTATCCAAAAGTTCGCGGGCAATAGCACGTCCAACATTGCCTGCACCAGCTATTGCAATTCTCATTAGTGATCACTCTCTGGAGACTGTCCAAGTATTGCTTCAACACGTGGAATATCTTCATCTGAAACCATTACGTGAACCAAGTCGCCTTCTTGTAAAACCGTGTGCTCATCAGGAATCATTCCAACTCCCAATCGAGTGATGAATGCGACTCGTGCTTGCGTCAATTGGTCGATTAAAAGAATCTGACGACCGTACCAAGCTGTATGTGGATGCATTTCGCAAAGTTGAATCGTGCCACTTGCATCACGCCATTCTGAACGAGATCCTTCTGGTAATAATCTGCGCAAAATTTGGTCGGTGGCCCATAAAACAGTCGCAACTGTTGGGATTCCAAGTCTTTGATAAATTTCAGCCCGTCCAGGGTCGTAGATTCGTGCGACTACATTTTTTACACCAAAAGTTTCACCAGCAACCCGTGCAGCTAAAATATTTGAGTTGTCACCATTGCTGACAGCGGCGAAAGCTTCCGCTTTTTCAATGCCCGCCTCTCGCAAGATGTCACGATCAAAGCCGACCCCCATGACAGTTTCACCCTTGAAATCAGGACCGAGACGGCGAAATGCCTCACGTGCTTGATCAATTATCGAGACTGTATGGCCAGCCGCCTCGAGTTCGGTAGCTAATGAAGATCCGACTCGACCGCAACCCATGATGACTACGTGCATATGTATTAACTTACACCCATAGGCTTAGTTCTATGGCATCAACTAAAGGCGTGGCAGTAGGGGATGTTTTTGAGGCCTCTATTGAAAAAATCGCACATGGTGGCCATTTCATCGCCCGGCATGAAGGTGCAGTATTTTTCGTTCGACATGCAATCCCGGGGGAAAAGTGTCGTGTTGTGGTTACATCCACGGGATCATCTTTTAATCGCGCCGATGTAATTGAGGTCTTAGAACCTTCATCCGTTCGCGTGCCGCCACCTTGCGCTTACGCACATCGCAATGGGTGTGGAGGTTGCGATTTCCAACATATTTCCGTTGAGTACCAACGCACATTAAAGGCCTCCGTTATAGCTGAACAGTTTTTCCGTATCGCCAAGTTGGAGATCACGGTGGAAGTTGAAGAAGTGGGTCCGGCTTTACATTGGCGCACGCGTTCAACTGCAACTACTAACGGTTCTGGAAAACTTGGTTTCTTAGCTGCGCGCAGTCATAGAGTCGTACCAGTAGATAATTGTTTGATTAGTGTTGAGCAGATGAAGCTTCCGGAGCTTGCGCAGCGGAATTGGAAAAATGACTCGCGAGTAGAAATAGCAGTCTCAAGTATGGGCGAGCGAAATATTGCACTCGCACCAGCCCGTGGAGAAGAACGAGCGCGATTGACTGAGGGAAATCAAGTTCAGCAAGAATCGGTTGCAGGTAAAATTCTTGAGGTTAGTCAAAATTCATTTTGGCAAAGTCATATTAGAGCGCCGAAAGTTCTGACAGAGGCAGTTTTAGAGTTTGCTCGACTTAAAAATGGTGAACATGTTTTAGATTTATACGGTGGAGTAGGACTCTTCACGGCTGTCATGTTAGATCTAGTTGGCTTAGATGGAAGCATCGATCTGATTGAAGGCAGCAAGAGTGCTACTGCTGATGCATCTCGAAATTTTGCAAGTCACTCAAATGTTAGAATTACTACGGGAGATGTTGCTAAGTGTTTACCACGAATTAACTCTGCCGATGTCGTGGTTCTAGATCCTCCACGAGAAGGAGCAGGGAAAGTAGTTGTTCAAGAGATTTCGCGCTTACAACCAAGAGCGATTGTTTATGTGGCATGTGATCCGGCAGCACTTGCACGTGATACTGCTTACTTTTCTGAAGTCAGCTATAAACTAGTAAAAATAAGAGCTTTTGATCTATTCCCAATGACGCATCATGTCGAGTGTGTTGCACTGTTCTTGCCCTCTTAGGTATTATTCGCATCTAGCACTTACTTCACGGAAGGCAGATAATGAGTAAAAACTCTTTTAACGCAAAAAAGAATTTAGAGGTTGCGGGAAAGAGTTACGAGATTTTTGATATCTCGGCAATAGAGGGCGCGAGCAACCTTCCTTTCTCATTGAAAGTTCTGCTTGAAAATCTGCTGCGCACAGAGGATGGCGCAAATATAACTGCAGAGAACATTAAAGCTTTGGCCACTTGGGACCCGACAGTCGAACCAGATACCGAGATTCAGTTCACTCCAGGCCGTGTGATTATGCAAGATTTTACGGGTGTTCCTTGCATCGTGGATTTGGCAACAATGCGTGAAGCAATTGTTGATCTAGGGGGAGATGCCGCAAAAGTGAATCCACTTGCCCCTGCGGAATTAGTGATTGATCACTCGGTAATTGCCGATGTTTTCGGAACAAAAAACTCATTCGAAGAAAATACAGATATTGAATATGAGCGCAACCAAGAACGTTATCGCTTCTTGCGATGGGGCCAAACTGCTTTTGATGAATTTAAGGTTGTGCCACCTGGAACTGGAATTGTGCACCAAGTAAACATTGAATATCTCGCGCGTGTAGTCATGACGCGTGAAGTTGGTGGCGTATTGCGAGCCTATCCCGACACAGTAGTTGGCACGGACTCACACACCACAATGGTCAATGGCTTAGGCGTATTGGGCTGGGGTGTTGGCGGAATCGAGGCCGAGGCTGCGTTGCTAGGACAACCCGTTTCGATGTTAATTCCACAAGTGATTGGCTTCAAACTAACCGGTGAGCTCGCACCCGGAACGACCGCAACAGACATGGCATTGACCATTACAGAGATTTTGCGCAAAGTCGGAGTGGTAGGAAAATTCGTAGAGTTCTTTGGGCCAGGAGTGGTCTCTGTTCCCATGGCAAACCGAACAACTATTGGAAACATGAGCCCGGAATACGGTTCAACCTGCGCGATTTTTCCTATTGACGATGAGGTTTTGCGTTACTTACGTTTAACGGGTCGTAGTGATGAGCAAGTTAATTTGGTAGAAACTTATGCCAAGGCGCAAGGCTTATGGCATGACCTAGCAGTAGCTCCTCGTTTTTCACAAGTAGTAGAACTTGACCTTTCAACTGTTGTCCCATCTATCTCAGGGCCTAAGCGCCCGCAAGATCGCATTTCATTGAGTAATTCCAAGAAAGCTCTAGCTGACATTTTGCCAACTTATTTTTCTGATAAAACAGTCTTGAGTGAAGTAACCGCTGGAGACACACGCGTAAAAAATGGTGATGTAGTTATTGCTTCAATTACTTCTTGCACCAACACTTCAAATCCATCAGTAATGATTGGTGCCGCATTATTAGCTAAAAAAGCAGTAGAAAAAGGTTTGAAATCAAAGCCTTGGGTAAAAACTACCCTTGCTCCTGGTTCAAAAGTTGTAACGGATTATTATGATCGGGCAGATTTAACGAGGTACATGCAAGCTTTAGGTTTTCATTTAGTTGGCTATGGATGTGTTACCTGTATTGGAAACTCTGGTCCACTTCCAATTGCAATCAGCAAAGCCGTCAACGATAGTGATTTAGCGGTTACCGCAGTCCTTTCTGGAAATCGAAACTTTGAAGGTCGGATTAGTCCGGATGTGAAGATGAATTATCTGGCCTCTCCGCCCTTGGTGGTTGCATATGCAATCGCCGGCACCATGAATCATGATTTCGAAACAGATTCACTTGGAAATGACTTTGATGGAAATCCAGTTTACTTAAAGGATATTTGGCCAACTCCGCAAGAGATTCAAACTGTTATAGAAGCTTCAATTTCTTCGGCTATGTTTACCAAAGACTATGCATCAGTCTTCGATGGGGATCATCGCTGGAAGGCGCTTGCAACACCTAGTGGAAAAACTTTTGAATGGGATGCCGAATCTACTTATGTACGAAAGCCTCCATACTTTGAGGCAATGCCAAAAATTCCAACACCAGTGACTGATATTTCTGGTGCGCGTGTCTTAGCGGTACTTGGTGATTCAGTAACGACCGATCACATTTCGCCAGCCGGAAATATAAAAGCCGACTCACCTGCAGGCGTCTATTTAGCTGAACATGGAATCGAGCGCAAGGATTTCAATTCTTATGGTTCCCGTCGTGGAAATCACGAAGTAATGATTAGGGGAACTTTTGCAAACATCCGATTGAAGAACTTAATTCTCAATGGTGTTGAAGGTGGCTTTACTCGCAACTTCCTAAATAATGGCGAGCAGAGCACTATCTACGATGCATCGGTGGCATACCAAAACGCTGGCATACCATTGGTGATTCTTGCAGGTAAAGAGTACGGCTCTGGATCATCCCGTGATTGGGCCGCTAAAGGAACCGCACTACTCGGAGTCCGCGCAGTGATTGCCGAAAGTTTTGAACGAATTCATCGGTCGAATCTCATTGGAATGGGTGTTCTGCCACTGCAATTCAAAGATGGTGAAAATGCAAAAAGTTTAGGTCTTGATGGAACCGAAGTCTTTTCTATCGAGGGCATAACTGCACTCAATAGTGGAGGCGTTCCGAAAGAACTGACGGTCATTGCCGGAGAGAAGAGATTTAGTGCAAAAGTTCGCATAGATACGCCGGGTGAGGCTGATTATTACCGACACGGTGGGATTATGCAGTACGTTTTGCGTTCGCTCTTGAGTGACTAACCATCTAAAATATCGACCATGTTAGATGCCATTAAATCCCCAGCTGACTTGGCTGGTCTGACTCCCGAGCAACTAACCCAATTGAGCGAAGAGATTCGCGTATTCCTTATTGAAAAAGTTTCAAAAACTGGCGGCCACTTAGGTCCCAATTTAGGTGTTGTTGAACTCACGATTGCGATTCATCGTGCCTTTGAGTCGCCCAAAGATGTAATTTTATTTGATACTGGGCATCAATCATATGTTCATAAAATTTTGACGGGTCGAGCTGAAAATTTTGATCATTTGCGCCAACGCGGGGGAATTTCTGGATACCCAAATCGAAGCGAAAGTCCACACGATGTAATAGAAAACTCACATGCATCAACGGCACTGTCTTGGGGAGATGGAATTTCACGAGGTTATACACTGCAAGGAATTGATGATCGTCATGTTGTAGTAGTCGTAGGCGATGGCGCTCTGACAGGCGGAATGTCCTGGGAAGCGCTTAACAATATCTCAACTGCGGAAAAACGAAATTTAGTAATCATCGTAAACGATAACGAGCGTTCCTATTCGCCAACAATAGGTGGAGTAGCAACGTATCTTTCAACTCTACGTGTTACTAGTGGCTACGAGAAATTTCTCGATTGGGGCAAAGATGTACTTCATAAAACTCCATTAGTCGGAGGACCAATCTTTGATACTTTACATGGAGTTAAAAGGGGAATTAAGGACATCATTGCACCACAAGGAATGTTTGAAGATCTTGGACTTAAGTACATGGGTCCGATTGATGGTCATGACATCGGTGCACTTGAACGTGCGTTACATCAAGCTAAAGGTTATGGCGCTCCAATATTGGTTCATGTCATTACCGAAAAAGGGCGGGGTCACCAACCTGCAGTGGCCGATGAAGCTGAAAAGTTTCATGCGGTGGGTATTGTCGACCCTGAAACCGGTGAACCTCTCTCAAAAAGTGGCCTAACGTGGACTAAAGTTTTTGCATCTGAAATCGTTGAGATTGGGAAAAAACGTACAGATATCGTTGCAATAACTGCGGCCATGCTTGGCCCAACGGGACTTGACCAATTTGCCCAACACTTTCCAGAGCGAACAGTAGATGTAGGAATTGCTGAGCAACATGCCGTTACAAGTGCTGCCGGGTTGGCATTTAGTGGTTTGCATCCAGTTGTTGCTGTGTACTCAACTTTTCTTAATCGCGCATTTGATCAACTTTTACTCGATGTTGCACTTCACAAGGCAGGGGTAACTTTTGTTCTTGATCGAGCTGGCATTACTGGTGATGATGGTCCTTCGCACCATGGCATCTGGGATCTAGCGTTAACAGGAATCGTTCCAACAATGCATGTTGCAGCGCCTCGAGATGGGGCGCGATTGCGTGAACTATTGCATGAGGCAGTAGATATAAATGATGCTCCCTCAATGGTTCGTTTTCCTAAGGGCGCTGTACAGACCGACATTCCCGCTTTCGAGCGTCGTGATGGTATCGATATTTTGTATCGTGGAGAGAGCGCCGATGTATTAATGATTAGCGTAGGAGCAATGGCGGCTCTGGCGGTCGAAGCAGCTTCGCAGGCATATCGTGAAGGAGTTGGGGTCACAGTGATAGATCCACGGTGGGTCAAGCCACTACCAGCATCACTAGTGAGTATGGCTCAACGATATTCAACAGTTGTCGTTCTAGAAGATGGAATACGACATGGTGGAATTGCAAGCTCAATTTCAGAAATGTTTAGAGATGCCGGATTAAAGGTGCCACTTCATTCAATCGGCGTTCCGCTGGAATTTTTTGAACACTCAAAACGCAGTGAAATCCTAAGTGATATTGGAATTACTTCTCAGAACATCGCACGCAGCGTTGTTGGGTGGAGTAGTACCTTTAAGGAAGAGATGCAATCCCGGGTGGATGAAAACGCGAACCAGAAGCAGACTCGCTGATACCCTCACGATCCAGATAAGGCAAAATTCCTCCTAAATGCAGTGGCCAACCAGCTCCCATCAACATACATAAGTCCAATTCAGCGGCTGTAGAAACAACGCCTTCATCAAGCATCATGCGTGCCTCAACTGCAAGTGCCGTCAAAGCCCGACTTCGAACTTGGTCAGCCGTTGACGGTGAATTTCCTTGTGGAATGAGGGCAAGAGCTTCAGGGTTTGCAACCACAGAGCCATCTTCATTCTTTATGTAGAAATTACGAACTCCTTGATCAACCATTGACTGCATGGTGGGAGAAATTCGGTATCGAGGGCCTAAATTCTCATGGAGAGTTTTTGAAACATGCAATCCAACACCAGGACCAACCAAATCTAGAAGTTGGAATGGAGACATTGGAAAACCAATAGAACTCATTGCGCTATCGGCAACATCCGGGGGAGTTCCCTCATCAACGGCATCAGTGATTTCTCCCATGAAGCGAGTCAATAATCGATTAACCACAAAACCAGGCGCATCCTTGCAGATAATCATTGTTTTCTTGAGTTCTTTGCCAACTGCAATTGCTGTCGCGGTTGTCGCATCATCAGTGGTACTTGTGCGAGCAACTTCCAATAAAGGCATTACCGCAACAGGATTAAAGAAGTGGAAACCGATAACCCTTTCAGGATTTTTAAGACCCTCGCTCATCCTTTCAACTGAGAGCGAAGAAGTGTTTGTTGCCAGTACGCACTCTGTAGAGACTATCTCTTCAAGTTTTTTAAATAGCTCCTGCTTGAGCGAGAGCTCTTCAAAAATTGCTTCAATAACAAAGTCACATCCAGCAAATACTTGCTGATCAGATGAGCCTGAGATTAGTAAGGCTAGACGTTGGGCTACCTCTGGACTCATGCGTTTTTTCTCGACGTTTTTTGCCAGCTCGTTTTTAACCCAAGCAACACCTTTGTCAGCACGCACTTGATCAATATCTGTCATAACTACTGGACATTTCAAATTCTTTAGAAGCAATAGGGCAAGTTGGGATGCCATCAAACCTGCACCTACAACACCCACCTTGTTTACTTTTCGGGCTAGAGCAGGCTTTGGGGCTCCTTCGACTTTCTTGCGTTTCTTCTGAATAAGGTTGAATGCATACAGAGATGCACGCAATGAGTCGGTCATAGTTAAATCTGCTAAGGCTTGATCTTCAGCATCAAAACCTTCGCTGCGAGTATTAGTGCGTGCTGCAGCGATTAGTGCAAGTGCACTATGGGGAGAAGCAATCTCAGCTCCACCAAATTTCTTTAATGCTGCGGATCGACCTGTAGCCATAGCGGTGTCCCAGCCAGCATCATCGCGGTAATCCTTGCGCTCAATTTTTGTTGCACCGGATAATACTGAAACCGTAAATGCAATTGATCGCTCAAGAAAATCTGAAGGATCAAATACTGCGTCTACAACACCTAGTTTGAGTGCATCTTTCGCTTTCATCATCGTATTGTTATTGAGAGCGTTGAGAATAATCACCTGAACTGCTCGCTCGGGACCAATGAGTTTAGGTAGAAGAGTTGCTCCACCCCAGCCAGGAACTAAACCAAGAAATACCTCGGGTAATCCAGTCAGTGCGGTGCTAGCAAGCGTTCGATAACTGCAATGTAAGCCAACTTCAAGACCACCACCGAGTGCTAAACCATTGATGAATGCAAAGGTTGGAATTCCACACTCTCCAAGCCGACGAAAGACATCATGCCCGAGTTTGCCAATTGCAACGGACTGTTCGCGCTTATTCATAAATGAAAGGGCAGATAAGTCTGCACCAGCCGCAAAAATAAATGGTTTTCCGGTAATGGCGATGGCAGCAGGTTTACGATTTATTGCCTCAGTTATTGCACGATCAAGAGATTGGAGTGAACCAGGACCAAAAGTATTTGGCCGATTGTGATCAAGGCCATTATCTAAAGTGATAAGAGCTAAAGTGCCCGTTCCACCAAAAGCGATTAAGTCAACATCGTGGACAAGTGCCTGTGTAATCACTTCTTCAGGTGCACCGTCTGGAAGTTTGATATCAGTACTCATTTACTTAGCCCCTGCCTTAAAGTGTGGATTTTCCCAAATTACTGTGCCACCCATTCCGAGGCCGATACACATAGTGGTGATTCCGTATCTCACCTCTGGATGGTCTTCGAAGCTGCGGGCCAAATTGAGCATTAAGCGAACTCCAGAGGATGCAAGTGGATGACCAACTGCAATCGCACCACCAAATGGATTAACTCGAACGTCATCATCTGCTATTCCAAAATGTTCTAAAAATGCTAAAACTTGCACAGCAAAAGCCTCATTCACTTCAAACAGTCCGATGTCGCTAATAGTTAGGCCAGCTTGTTTTAAAGCTTTGATAGTTGCAGGTACGGGTCCGTACCCCATTATTTCCGGCTCTACTCCAGCAAAAGCGAAAGTTACGAGTCGAGCTTTAATTGATAGGCCAAGTTCAATCGCTTTTTCTTCACTTGCAAGAAGTGCGGCTGTAGCACCATCATTTAAACCCGATGAATTGCCAGCCGTTACTCGCCCAGCGGGACGAAAAGGAGTTTTCAAACTAGCCAAGCCTTCAAGAGTTGTTTGTGGACGTGGCGGTTCATCCATAGTTGCAATCGTCCAACCTAAATCTGCACTACGTGCTGCGGTCGGAATCAAGTCGCGTTGAATTTGTCCAGCTTCATATGCTCGTGCAGTTTTTAGCTGCGAATGTAGTGCGAACTTGTCAGCACGTTCTTTTGTTATTGTTGGAAAACGATCATGTAAGCGTTCTGCTGTTGCACCCATCGCAAGTGCGTCCTGCTCAACGATTCGTTCTGCTAAATACCTCGGGTTCGGATCTAAGCCTTCACCAATTGGGTGGTTGCCCATATGTTCGACTCCACCAGCAATGGCAATTTCATTTGTTCCCATTGCAATTGCTCCAGCAATAGTTGTTACTGCAGTAAGTGCTCCTGCACACCAGCGATCAATTGAATAACCAGGAACCGTATTTGGTAAACCAGAAAGTAAGGCTGCACTGCGTCCAATGTTCATTCCTTGATCACCTGTTTGGGTCGCTGCAGCAATTGCGACATCATCGATAGTCGCGCGGTCGATGAGGGGATTTCGATCGAGCAATCCGCGAATAGCGCGCACCATCAAATCATCGGCACGTGTGCCTGCATACAAACTGCCTGCTTTACCAAAGGGTGTTCGAACTGCATCGACCAATACAACAGAGCGCGACATATAGGACTCCTCAAATAAACGGTATAGCCGCTATGTTACCCGTCAGTAAGAGTTTCTAACAGTGGGGCTTAAGCGTTTACGAGTGTTTTTGAGCGCTCTTTAGAGAGATAAGGCACAAGAACGGCAAGAAGATAGATGGCATATATCGCTAGCTGTAGCCACGAAGTAGTGGTGTCGAATCCGACGGTTCCTGCAAGTATTCCTGCAACCAAGGAGTCCTTAGGCAAAATAGCGGTGACGTCCCAAGCAAAGGCATCAGGACCTGGAAGAACTCCCAACTCTTGGAACTCGTGCACACCATATGAAAGAACCCCAGCGGCAACAATGACTAAACCCACGCCGGTGTATGTAAAGAACTTGGAGAGGTTAAGTTTGATGGAGCTCATATAAATGAGATAACCCAAAGTAATTGCAACTGCGAATCCCGCCACTAAGCCAATAGTTGACTTGAATGGATCAGCTACGCTTTTAAAGTTAGAGTAAACAAAAAGTGAAGTCTCTAGACCTTCACGAATAACAGCAAAAAACGCTGCCCCAGCAAGGGCTAGCGGCCCTGTGCGAATTGCAAGTTCCATTTTCTCTGTTAAGTCACTGCGCAATGAACGTGCTGTTCGCTTCATCCAGAAAACCATCCAAGTAACAAAACCTACTGTTACTAAAGAAGTTACTCCCGCAAAAATCTCTTCACCTGTATCTGATAGTTCAGCCGATGTGAAAGTAAGGAACGCACCCAGCGCTATGCTCGCAACAATGGCTACGGCGGTCCCACCCCAGATATATGGGCGCAAATGGGATTTTCCAGTCTTTGAGATATAGGCAATCAAAATTCCAACTATTAAGGCAGCTTCCAAGCCCTCACGAAGGGCGATGATGAAGGAGCTGAGCATGGGGAAAATCTAAGGCACGGAAGGTATTTACGCAACTCTTTCGTTGCGTAATTCATCGCGCTCATTCTGTGGCTTTAACCACAGAATCACGCCCATCATTGTTCTCAGTCTCCACTGCAGGCTCTGGGACCACCAAAGGCTCTTTCTCTAGCAGGGCATCAGCAATGGCAGATGCAACAAGTTCTACTTGCCAGTCACGAGCCCCGAGTTCAATCAGGGTAGATCTAACTGAAATTTCATCTCGGTTAGTAGTGGCCCCAGGGGGCGGTGACCAGCAGATGCGCCTAACGGTTTCAGGCGAGATGAGATTTTCCACTGGAATTGTGTTCGCAGCTGCAATCGCTTCAATGAGTGCACGTGCATGAGATAACGGTGCAAATTTTTCAGGAAACCTATCACGCCAAAGTTTAATCGGCGGCAATCCATCCGTGTTTGTGCGAATAGCTGGCCATTCATTCTCTGGCATGGCAACGGCGCGCGCAACTGCATCAAGCCAAATCTGCAAGTTTTCCATCCATCGAGCTCGAAGACCCAATGTGCGCAGTGACTTTTCAAACTCTTTTTTATTTGTTGGAGCGGTCATAGCAAGTTCGATAATTGCAGAGTCATTAAGAAGTTTTCCTCCAGCAACATCTTGAGCAGCCGCTATTTGATCACGAGTAATCCATAGTTCTCGAATAATGGCTAATTGATCACGCCGTTTTATTTTGTGCATTCCAGAGGTCCTACGCCAAGGGTCAACACGCGCCGGTGGTGGTGGAGCTTTAAGAATTGATTTAAATTCTTGTTCAGCCCATTCTAGTTTTCCAGACGACTTCAATATTTCATACATGGCATCACGAAGTTCAACAAGTAGTTCAACGTCAAGTGCAGCATATGTGAGCCATTCTTGTGGAAGTGGACGGGTCGACCAATCGGCGGCACTATGTTCTTTTGCCAGGGTGACACCCATCAGTGATTCCAAAAGCGGCCCAAGTCCAACTCTGGGTAGACCGGCGATGCGACCACCTAACTCGGTATCAAAAAGTTGTTGTGGATTAATTCCAATTTCGCGCAGACATGGTAAATCCTGGGTACTAGCATGCAAAATAACTTCATCAGTGTTGAGTAGTTCGTTTAGCTCTGCAATTAAGGGATTTTTCAAACCAAACGGAATGGGGTCAATTAAATGCAGCCCACCCCGATTTCGTTTTATTTGAATCAAATAAGCTCTGGCAC
>CANKCT010000007.1 GCA_947480465.1 Actinomycetota bacterium | reverse complement strand
AGGAAAGATCCATCAGTTCTAGAGCTGTGTAGCCAGGTAGCCCACACATCCATAGAGTTGTTAAATCGGCAACAATTTGTGATTGCGTCACATCAAACTCTTGGCACAGAGTTTCAAGTTCTATGCCTTGATGGGTTGTTAAATAGGGAACAAGATCTAGCAATCGCGCAGTGCGAGATAGTGGGGTTTGGGGATTCTTAGCCATGAATCGCAACAATCTTTTCAAGTCGACTAATTACTTCTCTACGAAGACTCTCGGGGTGTTCAACTATCGCATCTTCCCCATGCCAGAGTACAAGGTCAATGAGTTGAGTGGAGTCGGCGTAATTGACGGTGATGAGGTCCCAATCACCGTCATCTTGTGAAGTAAGCGAGTAGTTACGAAGCAGATGCGCCTTGCCTTTTCGAACCCGAATGATTGCTTCTTGGTCGAGATACTCAGGATTAAGATGCTCAAAGACGTCAAATGCTTCGGGTATGTCATATGAATTCTCTTCTTTATCTGCGACTATTTCACCGTCAACTCTGTCTAACCGAAAAGTTCGAAGTTCATTTTTTTCTACATCTAAACCAGATATGTACCAATGCGCATTTTTTGTAGCGATTGCGTAAGGTTGAATACTTCGCAAGCGTCCCTGCAAATCTTGTGAGAGATAGACAAATGAGATTCTTTTACGTTTGGAAATCGCATGCGCAATAACTTGAAAATCATCGTGAGCAGTGAATAGCCGCGGTGCGATAACAGGCAGTGAGTCCATATCAGAATCAATACCCATTGAATGTAACTTGTTGAGTGCTCTATGTGCGGCCTCATCTAACGCTGCACCGCGCCACGCTTCTGCTGCAAGTGATAGCAGTGCAATTTGTGTTCCGGTGATGTCTCCGAGATTAAGCGAGTAACCCTCTGGCTTAATTCGGTAACCCGCTTCATCTTCAAAGACTGGATCAAAAGTCCCTACTTCTATTTGTACCCCTAGGTTCCGTAAATCATCCTTATCACGTTCAAACATGCGTTCTTTTGCTTCGTCAGAGCCTTCGTAACCATCGACTGATCTAAAAATTTCATTTTTTGTTAAATATCTTTTAGTCGCTAAGAGTGCGATGGTTAAATTAACCAATCGTTCAATCTTCCGAGACACCGTATGCCCCTTTTGCTGGCCGTCTGCGGCGTGCTAAAACTTCTACACCCGGTGCCATTTTACGCGATTGAATGAGAAAACCTGTGTGACCAATCATTCTTTGTTGCGGTCTAACTGCCAGACCTTCATGATGCCAGCCCCGCACAATTGTCTCGGAACTTTCAGGCTCAGTAAATCTTCCATCTGCCTTGAGCGCTTCTGCTGTTACTGAAAGCTGGGTCGTGGTCGCAACATAAGCCATGAAAACGCCACCGGGTCTGAGTGCTCGAGAAGCCAAATCAACACACTCCCACGGCGCTAACATGTCAAGAATTACTCGATCGTACTCGTCACTCACAACTTGATCTTGTAAATCGCCGACCGTTAAAGTCCAGTTTGAAGGTCGACCTGAAAAATAATTTTCCACATTAGAAAGTGCATTCTCTGCAAAGTCAGATCTTCGCTCAACCGAATGAACTGTTCCTTGTACTCCAACGGCACGTAATAGTGAAATAGTGAGTGCACCACTTCCTACGCCTGCTTCTAAGACTCGAGCACCTGGATAAACATCAGCCAAACCAATTATCATCGCTGCATCTTTAGGATAGACAATCGTTGCACCCCGTGGCATTGTTAAAACATAATCAGCTAAGAGCGGCTTAAACGCCGTAAATTTCAAGCCCGCGGTTGTACTCACCACAGATCCCTCAGGCATCCCAATCAAATCATCATGGGTTATCCAACCTTTGTGAGTGTGCCACTCCTTCCCAGGAGTAATTGTAAAACTGTATAACTTACCTTTTGGGTCGGTCAGTTGTATGCGGTCTCCCGCCCCGAAGTAACCAAGATTCGACACGGGAGCATCTTAGGCGAAAAAATACGTCTAAGTACGAGTATCTTGCGACTCGTGAACACCGATTCCCGACTTCGATTATCGCCAAGTAGTGTCAATGACTATAACAACTGCCCTCAACTCTACAAGTATCGCTCGATAGACAAACTTCCTCAGCCTCCAAGCCTAGATGCCGAACGCGGAACTTTGGTTCATACCGTATTGCACGATCTCTTTGAAAAACTTCCACAAGATCGCACTCCAGCAAATGCAATCGATCTTCTGCCACAGAGTTGGAAACTGCAAGTTGAAGCTAAACCTGAACTCTCATACTTGGTGACAAACGAGAAAGAATGGTTAGACCGCGCGGCTGCTTTGCTAACAACGTATTTCACTTTAGAAAATCCAGGATCATTTGAAGCGACACATCGTGAGATGCATCTAGAAAGTGATTTCGAAGAGAATGTCTACTTACATGGCTACGTCGATCGACTTGATGTTGCCCCTACTGGTGAAGTTCGAATCATTGACTACAAAACCGGAAAATCCCCAAGATACGGCTGGGAGGAAAAGGCCTTATTCCAACTCCGGGTGTACGCGCTTTTGTATTGGAAAAACAACGGAGTCTTGCCTCGTTTGCTCCAGTTAATTTATTTAGGCGATGGGAAGCTGGTTAAAAGCAATCCCAAAATGTCAGATTTAGAATCGGCAGAAGATTTTCTGCATCAGACAGCAAGAGATATTTTCATTTCAATTGATAAAGATTACTGGCCACCTAAGCCGAGTAAGTTATGCGATTGGTGCTACTTCAAAACCATTTGCCCAGCACATAACAATTAAATCGTGTCTTGAAAATTTTTAAATAAACTTGTAAGTTTTGAGAAAGACATAACTTCAAGAGAATTAATCGTTCGCACCCGTTCGCTCTCTTCGACTTTGACTAAATGAGGAACTGCAATAAGCCAAGCTCCGCTAGATTTCGCTGCCATAACTCCAGTAAGTGAGTCTTCGAATACAAGTGAATTCTCTATATTCGCTCCAGCTTTTCTAGCAGCTAAGAGATAGGCATCGGGAAATGGTTTGGTTCGAACAACATCATCAGAACTTATAGTGAAAGGGAAAGGGTTCCCTCTCAAGTTTTCAAGTACAGCATCCACGATGTTTCTGGGGCTAGCGGAAACCAATCCGGTTGCAACACCATGGGCTTGTAGTTCAGTAACGAGTTCAATTGCACCGGGCATCAGTGGAGTATTTCCGCGTAATTTTGCAGACTGAATTTCGATAAGGGTCGAAGTAAAGAATTCTGGGGTCTCAGCGCTTGCGCACCGCTCATGCATGTATTCACCGACACGTGATAAAGGACCACCAAGACAGGCAACTTGATCTGCATGCGTCCACATGTATCCATAGCGGCCGGTCAACTCTGTCTCTGACTCTAACCACAATGGTTCCGAGTCAACCAATAAACCATCCATATCAAAGAAAACTGCATCAAAAAATTCTCTTTGGGATGAGTTATTCATGTGCAGCAGATTACCGTAAGGTTTGTGGCTATGGAGATTCACCAGATTCCTCATTTGCGAGGTCCGATAATGGTCATTGCTTTTTCTGGTTGGAATGATGCTGGTGGTGCTGCAACCGGGGCTCTAGATCATCTGACTAAAAGTTGGAGTGGAGAGACGAATTCACATCTCTTGGAGCTAATTGCCGATATTGAATCTGAAGATTTTTATGACTTTCAAGTTAACCGCCCGCTTGTTACCACTGATGAAACTGGTTCTCGAAAGATTACTTGGCCGACCACCCGGATATTTGGCCTTGGTACCCCAGATTACAAATATGACTTTGTCATTGTTAAAGGTGTCGAGCCATCAATGCGTTGGCAGAGTTTCACCGGAGAACTACTTGATTTAGCTGATGATCTTGAAGTTTCCATGATCATAACTTTAGGCTCACTCTTGGCAGATATTCCGCATAGCCGTCCAATTGAAGTAAACCTAACGGCTAATTCACAGTCAATTGCCGAAAGTTTGAGAGTTGATGTGTCGAGCTATGAAGGACCGACAGGAATTCTTGGTGTTATTCAGGAGGGATGTATGCGAAGGGGCATCGATGCGATTTCTATATGGGTTCCAGTTCCGCACTATGCATCTAATGATCCATCTCCAAAATCTACTTTAGCTCTGATAAATGCTCTAGAGGACTATCTTTCTATACCTATTCCGCAAGATGCCCTCGCTGCTGCCGCTGATTTGTGGGAGATCGAAGTTAATAATTTGGCAGCAGAAGATTCTGATGTTGCCGATTACATTAAATCATTGGAAGAGACCCGGGATGCAATAGATATTCCAGATGTATCAGGCGATATGATTGCAAAAGAGTTCGAACGATACTTACGTAGAAAAAGAACTGATTAAAACCTTAAACCCAGCAAACTATCTAGCGAATTAGCAAAAACCTTAGCATCTCCTCCACTTGATCCCGCAAGCGTGAGATTTACCCAATTGTTGATAGAGACTATTACTTGTGGTGTGTTCAAATCGTCGGCAAGGGCAGAAACAATCTCCGTGATAACACCAGCAGTCACATGAACCTGATCTTTAGATAAAGCTTCACGAAGGCGCTGAGTTTCCTCAACTGCTAAAGACAAGACACCGTCGTCCCACATGCGATCACTTCTGTAGTGAGAACTCATAAGCGCGTATCGAATCGCCATGGGATCGATTCCTTGATTTACTAAGGTGGACACTAAAACCAAGTTACCTTTACTCTTACTCATCTTTTCGCCATCTAATCCAATCATTCCCGCATGAACATAACTAGCGGCCAACTCTTTCCCCGTTAAGGTCTTGGCTTGAGATCGACACATTTCGTGATGGGGAAAAATTAAATCACTGCCCCCACCTTGGATATCGATAAGTTCGGGTTGCATCTCATCAGGTCTCAAATATTGCATTGCAATCGCCGTGCACTCAATGTGCCAACCAGGGCGCCCTATGCCAAATGGCGATAGCCAACCTGGTTCACCTTCGCGTTGCGCCATCCAAACCAAACAATCTAGAGGATTAATTTTTCCTACCAAGGTGGGATCTCCACCTCTTTCGGAGAAAATAACCGCCATGTCCGATTGAGTGAGTTGTGATAATTCGCCGAAACCAGACTCGGGTGAGTTGATAAAATAGAGATCTTGATCAATTCTATAAATCGATTTCTTTTCTTCGAGCTTCTCAATTGCCTCGACCACTAGAGGTATAGCTTCGACCGCACCTATATAGTGCGTTGGTGGAATTACCCGCAGATTAACCATGTCACTGGTGAATAGGTCGATTTGTGAATGTGCCAGCTCTTTCCAATCGACTCCATCACGATTTGCCCTTTCAAGCAGCGGATCATCTATGTCAGTGATGTTTTGAACATAATTAATCTGTGCTCCTCTTGCCTGTAGCAAACGGATTATCAAATCGAAAGTTAAATACGTTGCCGCGTGACCCAAATGTGTAGCATCGTAGGGAGTAATTCCACACACATAAATTCGATACAAAGATTTATTGGGAACGATTTCCTTTAAACCAGTCTTTGAATTAGTGAGAGAAATTGCGGGTATATCGATACTGACGTCCAACGGCGGTACATCAACTCGCGCCCAAGGTTTCATTTCATAATCCTAGTTAAAAAGCTTTCAGAAGGCAGGCCAAGGAACGGCTGGCCATTCGGTGCTAGGAGTCGGCATTGAACCAGACTCAATTAATCGACCAATACGCATATGTAACGCCGAAATTTCCTCGACGGTGAGGTACGCAGTCAGGTCCAGTTCTTGCTCTAATACCCGGCGGCCATTCTGTAATAGTTCTTGTTCGTACGTAGTTAACGGCATCCCTGACCATTGCCATAACACGGTTCGCAACTTATCCTCAACATGAAAAGTCACCCCATGGTCACAACCATAAAGTTGTCCATTCTTCATTGGTAGCAAGTGTCCTATTTTTCTATCGGTATTATTTATTACGGCATCGAAAAGCGCCATTGAACGAAGTAATGGATTATCTGTTAAGAAAAATTCAGCAAGTTCAATTTCTTCATCAATTGAGATCCACTCTTGAACCATCCCAAAGCCATATGGACCATCTCTCAAGACCGTCATAGGAACGAGATTAAATTCAAACGCCTCACTTACTAAGTAAGCTGCGTACTCTCGGTGTGCAAGGTTTCCATCAGGAAAATCCCACAACGGTCTCTCCCCCGCAATAGGCTTGTAAATACAGGTTAACGTCTCCGAAGCTAAATGAAGTGTTGCATACAGCGTTGCATTGGATGCATCTACTAAACGACCAGTCACCGACAAATCACCATCCATGAGTAACTGAAACTTATCTACGGTAGCCATTTGACCTCGGACATAAATGACCTTGTGGGTCTATTGAAATTCCACAGAAAGGACAGGGGGGTCGGCCCGCATTAACCAGTGCCTTCGATCTGGTTACAAAAGCATTGCATTGATCAAGCGATAACGAAACTTTTAGTGAGTTCTCTGATTCCTCATTCTGAGCAGCGATTTCAAAAAGTTCTATGGACATTTTGCTCCCAACTTCATCCCAAGCTAGAGAAATCGCACCGACCTCAAATTCAGATTCAATGGGTGTATCAAGCGGTGCATCATCGGTGGGAAGCTTGCTTAACCGCAGAGAGAAGTCATTTCTGCGTAGATCACGGATAACGATTTCAAGACGCTCTGCCAGCGCTGCGACCTGTAGTTTCTCTACAGCAACAGTTACGAGGCGCGAATGTTGGCGAGCTTGAATAAAAAATTCCCGCTCACCTGGCTGTCCGACCGTCCCGGAAACAAATCGATCAAGTGACTTGAACTTAAAACTCACGCCCCGCCACCGCCTCCAAGAAGTGGACCTTTACGAAATGGAGATTTGATTAAAATTTCAAGCTCTTCATGCGAATCATTCATGAGAGTTAACCGAGGCTTAGATTGACTGAAGTCCAGAATAGTTATTGAGGCAGGATCGATTACGATTCTTTGGAAATCGTCTAAATGCATACCTAATGAAGATGCAACTATAGATTTAATAACGTCACCGTGACTCACTAAAATAGCGGCACCTTTGCGGCGTGCATTTAAAGCATCATGAACCGACTTCATCGCACGGACTTGCATCGAGGCCAGTGACTCACCAGATGGAAAATACATTGCACTCGGGTTATTCTGGACTGTTTTCCACATAGCGTGACGTGAAAGTTGTGAAAGTTTTTTTCCACTCCATTTCCCATAGTCAACTTCAATGAGATTCGGATCCTCCGCGACTTCAACGCCACGATTGATGGTTTTACCAATAGCATTCCACCACGGATTGATTGTTTCCGCGCAACGTTCTAATGGGCTGATTCTTAATGTCGCAATTTTCAAAGCGCCTAGCCGCGCGATTAACCCTTCCGCCTGTTGAACTCCTTTCGGTGAAAGGTGCACACCAGGAATACGACCAGATAGCACACCTTTGGCATTGGCCTCTGAGTGGGCATGTCGAATCAAAACTACCTGCATATAGTTAAGGCTATCGCAGGTTTTAGTGCACTGCCTTGCTAAGGTCGCCCCATGGAAATGCGCAGAGCCGGAAATAGCGGATTAACGCTCTCCCGATTAGGACTCGGGACAATGACGTGGGGGCGCGACACCGATGAGCATGAAGCGGCGGAGCAGTGTCGCGCATTCTTCGATGCGGGGGGAAATTTTATCGATACCGCAAATACTTACGGAGACGGCGATAGTGAAAGAGTTATCGGTGGCTTAGTAGGCGTTCTCATCAATCGTGACGATTTAATTATTGCCACAAAATCGGGTTTAAATTTCCAAGATGGAATAAGAAGTGTTGATGCATCACGGCATACACTCATTGCCGAATTAGATAAATCACTCGCTCGCTTAAATACTGATTTCGTTGATGTTTGGCAGATCCATGCATGGGATTCATTCACACCGCTTGATGAAACTCTTGCCGCTCTGGACTATGCATATACAACTGGACGAGCACGATACGTTGGTGTGAGTAATTATGTTGGCTGGCAATTAGCAAGAGCCGCTACAAAACAACAAGGTAACTCAATGAAAGCTCCAATCACTACGTTACAAGCCGAGTATTCACTTCTCAATAGAGAGGCTGAAATTGAACTTCTAGATTGTGCAAGTGATTGCGGAGTTGGTTTCCTAGCATGGGCTCCGCTTGCCAGAGGTGTTCTCACTGGAAAATACCGAAATGGAATTCCGAGTGATTCACGAGGCGCAGCGCCACACTTCGCAAAGCACATTGAGCCTTACCTTGAGCCACGAAGCAAACGAATAGTTGAAGCGGTTACGGTTGCTGCTACGGGCTTAGGTTATTCCCCGCTCGAAGTTGCATTAGCGTGGGTTCGAGACGCTCCTGGCGTAACTAGTTCGATTATCGGGGCTCGAACTGGTGCACAGTTGCGAGGGGTATTGCAAAGCGAAGAAATTTCATTACCAGAAGTAGTGCGTGCGGCACTCAATGATGTGAGTGCCTAAGCGTTTTCTAAAAAGTCTTTCAAGACACGAACGCCGAAAGTGAGACCTTCAACAGGAACTCTTTCATCGACCCCGTGAAACATCGCCATAAAATCAAAATCGGCGTGAAGTTTAAGTGGTGAGAAGCCATAACCGATAATTCCTAAATCAGCTAAGGCTTTATTGTCAGTCCCTCCGCTCATCAGGTATGGGACTGGGATAGCTTCTGAATCCTCTTTCAAGATGGCCGCACACATTGCATCAACGAGGTCGCCTTCAAATGGAACTTCTAGAGCCTTGTCACGAGCAATGGTTTCGATCGCAATATCAGGTCCAATTAAAGTGCGAATCGTCTCATTTAATTCATCTTCAAAACCTGGGATGAATCGCCCGTCGATGACCGCACTTGCAGAACCCGGAATCACGTTGGCCTTATAACCAGCCTCAAGCATCGTTGGATTCGCGGTATTTTGAAGAGTTGCTCCAATCATTCGAGCTGCAAAGCCAACTTCTGACAACAAAGGTCGCAAATCATTCTCATCATAAGTTTTTCCCGTTGCACTTGCCACTTTTTTGAAAAGAGCTTTCACCGTTGTGCTGTATCGCTGTGGCCATTGGTGGGTTCCAATATTACTTACAGCTTTAGTTAAACGGGTTAGTGCATTTTCATCATTCATAACGGAGCCATGTCCTGCACGTCCCTGTGCCGTCAACTTCATCCAGTGAATTCCTTTTTCAGCAGTTTCGATCATGTATAAACGCTTCCCATTAGCAACAGTTACTGAGAAACCTCCTACTTCCGAGATTGCTTCGGTGCATCCGCTAAAAACTTCTGGGTGTTTGTCAACCATCCAATGTGATCCGTAAATGCTCCCAGCTTCTTCATCAGCAAAAAAAGCGAGCACGATATCTCGAGGTGGCACATATCCAGTTCGTGACCAATCTCTGACAGTTGCTAAAATCATGGCATCCATGTTTTTCATGTCGACTGCGCCGCGACCCCAAATCATTCCGTCAATAATGTCTCCACAGAATGGATCAACACTCCAGTCATCAGCATTTGCCGGCACAACATCTAAGTGACCATGAACCACTAGTCCAGGTCGATTTGCATCGCGACCTTTTATTCTTGCTACTACATTGCACCGACCGGGAGCCGATTCATAGATTGTTGCTGGGATGTTCGCTTCGGCTAATGAGGCGACTACGTATTGCGCGACTGCTTTTTCATCACCTCGTCCTTCTCCAAAATTCACACTTGGAATTCTGATGAGATCCTGACAGATCTGAATTGCTTCCTGCTCAAGGGTTGAAGTAGTCATTTAGGCATTCTCTCACCCAATTGCTATCCTTGCCCCTCACTCAGTCCGGGTGGCGGAATTGGCAGACGCGCTAGCTTGAGGTGCTAGTGCCCGCAAGGGCTTAGGGGTTCAAGTCCCCTTTCGGACACATGCAACTCGCTGATGCACTATCGCTCATCCGAGAAATACCAAACTTCCCTGAACCGGGTATTCGCTTTCAAGATATCACCCCTCTTTTGGCAAATGCCGAAGCTTTCGCTTCGGTCACTGAGGAGTTTTCTCAATTAGTAGTTCGGGGCACACAAGTAGCCGGTATCGAAGCACGTGGCTTTATCTTTGCATCCGCTCTTGCTCAGCGTATTGGCTCTGGATTTGTACCGATTCGAAAAGCGGGGAAACTGCCCTATCAATCAATTTCTCAAAGCTATGGTCTTGAATATGGGTCGTCCACGCTAGAGATTCACATTGATGCGATTAACTCAAGAGATGAAGCGGTAATTCTCGTGGATGATGTTTTAGCAACGGGCGGTACTGTGAGAGCAGCAATCGATCTCATCCATCAATGTGGAGGAAAAGTTGTTGATGTTTTAGTCTTATTGGAAATCGATAGTTTATTAGGGCGACAAATGATTTCCGAAGTATTTCCAGATGTCAGAATCACATCTCTGGTTACAGTTTAGCAATGCGTATTTCTCAGATTCAAGGTTTACGAGCACTCGCTGCGATAATTGTCACCCTTTTCCATGCTCACATGGTGCCGGGTGGTTTCATCGGAGTAGATATTTTTTATGTTATTTCGGGTTACCTGATTACTGGATTAATTCTACGAGAAATAGATAATACGGGGCGTCTAAATCTCGCAGCTTTTTATCAACGGCGTATAAAGAGACTGCTTCCAACCTCAGTCTTCGTACTTTTAGTGACAGCTGTGGTTGGTTGGTTTGTATTACCTCCTATCTCACGTGATGCTTTAGGCAGAGATTTGTTTGCCGCCGCTGCATATATCTCTAACTATCTTTTTGCTTGGTGGCAAAATGATTACCAGAATCTTGATGCAACCCCTTCTCCCTTTATTCATTATTGGTCACTAGCTGTTGAAGAGCAGTTCTATTTGTTATGGCCGATTTTCATGATTATCTTGGCCCGCAAGGGTAAGAAAACAGTTTTCGCAGGTATCGCGATGGTTACAGTTGTTTCATTCCTATTCTCAGTTTATTTGGTTGAAAAATCCCCAATCTGGGCCTTCTATTCATTGCCTACAAGAGCCTGGGAGCTCGGAGTTGGTGCACTTTTGCTCTACGTTCCTGCCAAGTTTGTTAGACATCGATTACTGCCATGGATAGGTTTTATTGCGTTGGCAGTTTCCGCATTCAGATTCAATGACAACACTGCCTTCCCTGGATTTAATGCCCTGGTTCCCGTATTGGCGACCGCGATCTTAATTGCGGCTATACCTCTCTGGCCCCCTATTTTTAATGATCTTTCAAATAATCGCTTCACTCAATGGTTAGGAAAGATTTCTTATCCCCTCTACCTTTGGCATTGGCCCGCTTTAGTGCTTCCGAGTAGTGCCCTAGGCAGATCTCTTCACTCTTATGAACGATTAGTCTGCATTGTTATAACAGTTATCTTGGCGCACTTTACAAATCTCTATATTGAGGAACGGTTACGCCATGTAAAAATCGAACCCAAAAAACTCTATCTTTTTGCGGTTTCCACTACGATAGTTTCGTTGGTTGCTGGTGTTTTAATTGCTGCAACCGCGACATCGACCATCACTACTAATGGCAAAGAAACCTATACCTTTAATCTCAATGAATTAGTTAAAAAACCGATTGTTTATGACGATGGATGTCATGTGAATTATGGAGAGACCAAATCAGCGCTCTGTACTTATGGTTCGAAGAAAGCTGCCAAAACTATAATCTTGTATGGAGATTCCCACGCGGCTCAATGGTTTCCAGCTCTTGAAAAACTTGCACAGGAAAAAGGATTTAGGTTAATTTCCTTAACGAAATCAGCCTGCCCTTCGGTAGAGGCGCCAAGGCCTGACAAAGGTGCTTTCAAAAATGTTGACTGCCAAAAATGGCGAGATAATTCGATTGCACGAATTCAGATGATTAGACCATGGGCCGTAATTGTCAGTAGTTTTCAGTATTATGCGCCTAAACTTGATGATCAAGATCGAGACACTTGGTGGAGTGATGGCCAGCGAAAACTCTTGAAGTTACTTAAGGGTTCAAGTAATCACATCGTTTACATATCTGACACGCCTCATCCTTCACGTGATATTCCTTCATGTCTAGCAACCGGAAATCTCAAAAGATGTGACACTAGTTCCCCATCCGAAGTGAGCATTCTCAAGGGTTTCAAAGTGATTGATCCAACACCATGGTTGTGTACTCCCAAGTGCGCGGCAGTTGTCGATGGAACCGTTGCGTATCGTGATGCCTCCCATATTTCAGTTGCCATGTCACTTCAACTTACGCCTACGTTAGAAGAAGCCCTCAAGAGTTTGCGAGTCTTTTCCTGATGTTGTGGCAAGATTGCTGATATGGCTGAATTAATTTATTACTGCGGAACCATGGACAGCGGTAAATCCACATTAGCTCTCCAAACTGCGCACAATCATCAGAGCCGAGGGCGTAGTGGGGTTATTTTCACCAACAAGGACCGAGCAGGTGCAGGCGTCATATCCTCCCGTCTCGGACTTTCATCACCGGCTATTGAAGTCGGTCCAGGAATGGATCTACATAAACACGTTGTCGACCACCTATCAGCGGGTGATCGAATAGATTACATAATTTGCGATGAAGCTCAGTTTTATGAGAGAAAACAAATAGAACAGTTGGCAAAAATTGTAGATGGCTTAGGGATTGATGTTTTTGCTTTTGGAATTCTCACTGATTTTCAAACACTTCTTTTCCCAGGCTCTGCGAGATTAATTGAGTTGGCGGACAGAGTACAAGCGTTACAAGTAGAAGCACTTTGCTGGTGTGGTTCAAGGGCGACGCATAACGCTCGAACCGAGGGTGGTGTTATGGTAATCGAGGGTGAACAGGTAGTTGTCGGTGACGTCATTGCTGGCTCCGAAATCGCTT
>CANKCT010000006.1 GCA_947480465.1 Actinomycetota bacterium | reverse complement strand
GAGCAAGTCTTTGCGCAGATAGATCTGAATCGACCATCTGCACCTGAACTCCCCGTGCCTTTAAAGCTAGGGCAATCGAAGTCCCGATCAATCCTGAACCCACAATGCGAACGCCTTTTAACATTATTGGGCGATATCCCTACGAAGTGCCTGTGCCCCGCGCAAATAAACATGAGAAATCGCCTCTGCCGACAAAGCTGTTTCACAATGAACCATTACTCGAATTGTTTTATCCAAGGCTCCTGGAACATCCACTTCTACTGCTCCAATAAGGGGAACTGATTCGAAGCCAATCTCGCGACACGCTGCAGCAGGAAAAGCGGCGGTCAGATCTGGTGTTGATGTGAAGATGACCGAAATAACTGCCGCAGGCGTCAGCGAATTGTTGCGCATGATTGCGCCCACTAACTCCTTGACCCCGTCACCAATAGATTGCGCAGTATTTTGCTCAACTTGAATTGCACCACGAATAGCTCTCATAACCATGGGACAAGGGTACCTTCCTTCATTCAATTAAGCTGTGATTTAGATTCTCTTTTAACCCATAGAGTTCTTTAGCAATTTAGCGACAAAGTAATAATTGTTTTCAACATTTTGAAATATATATACATCAGATTTGAATCGCCATTATTAATTTATCGATATTTTGAACGCTTTTTGAGCGTGTATTTATCGCTTTGTCTACATTTAGTTTGATGAATATCGATATATAAATAAAACGTTTTTTAAGATATTAACGATAAATGGTTTAAACGTTATAACCCTAAAACGTTACGTAGATTTGTTAACTCACCAGTATTGAGATCTCGCCATCGACCTTCAGGGGTGTCCCCCAAAGAAATCGGTCCAAACTTTGTGCGAATTAGCCTCAGTACATCAACTTCAACAGCTTCCATGAGTCGGCGAATTATGTGGTAACGGCCCTCATGAATGCTCACTTCTATCCAGCGTGGAGAGAGTTCCTTGAAGTGCAGCACCCTGCCCATTCCATCTTCAAGCTCAACACCCTTGAGCAGAGTCTTATCCACTCCCGGCGGAAGTTTGCCGTCGTACTCAATAATGTAGGTTTTTTCTAGGCCAAACGAAGGATGAGTGGCTCTGAAGGTGAGATCACCATCATTTGTCAAAAGGATTAACCCTTCTGAATCTTTGTCTAGGCGACCCACATGAAAGAGGCGTTCTCGGCGCAGATCAATAAAGTCACTCAACGAGGGTCGACCATCCGGGTCAAACATGGTTGACAAAACACCTTTTGGTTTATGAAGTACAAGATAACTCTTAGTCAAAGAACGAGTAATTGTCTCACCATCAACTGCGACTTCATCCTTTTCCGGGTCGAATTTTGAGCCCATTGCTCGGATGACGATTCCATTTACTGTAACTCTGCCCGACTCAATGAGTTCATCGGCACCGCGACGACTTGTGATTCCCGCATCAGCGATGATTTTATTAAGGCGTATATCGCCCATGGCTGTCTCCCGACTGTCGGGGCAGATAGTAGCGCGAAATTTACTCCGTTAGCGAATCGAGAATCTCGTCCAAGCCATCAAGATTAGGCAAGTAAGGAGCCAAAGCTGGCAGATCTTCGAGGGAGTTAAGGCCCAAACGTTCCAAGAAATAGCTCGTAGTGGTATACAAAATAGCACCAGTTTCGTGCTCCAACCCGGATTCCTCAACCAATCCCCGCGTTATAAGGGTTTTCATGACCGCCTCAACGTTGACCCCACGAATTGCAGAAACTCGAGCCCTAGAGACTGGTTGACGGTAGGCTACAACGGAGAGAGTTTCGAGTGCGGCTTGAGTTAACCGTGATTGCTGACCGTCCAGGACAAACTTCTCAACAACTGCAGAACATTCAGGGTGACTGTAGAAACGCCAACCACCGCCGATTTTTTTCAGCGTGAAGCCTCGATCTTCATAACTGATCGTCAAATTCCCTAGAGCCGCTTCAATTTCATCGACTGTTCGCTCCAGGACCTGCGCGAGAGTCACTTCTGACACTGGCTCATCGACTACCATAAGAATCGCCTCAATAGAACGCTCTACTTCAACATTAGACATTTTCACTCATTTCGTTTAATCCATCATCCTCAGTAACCGTTGGAATATCAAATTCGTCACTTACTTCTACCTCACCTTCAAGAGAACCGGTCCAGGATATCTGTAACTCACCTAGCGCAATCACTTGATTGAAGCGCAAGACACCCTGCCTGTAGAGATCTAGAAGCGCTAAAAACCTTGCAACAACAACAAGAGTGCTATCCGCGTCAGCGATGAGATTCCTGAAAGATAGCGAGGTTGAGCGTCGCAGGGCCTCTACGACCCGTTTGGACTCCTCTGTGACGCTAACTAAAGGCAGGTGAAGGTGCTCGACACCCACCACTGGGGCGCTCTTAGGCGTCAAAACACGTTCGGCAATGGCGGCAAATCTAGCCGCACCTACTCCAATTAAGACTTCAGGGAGCAATGCGGCCAATGCTGGCTCTAGGGCAACTACGCGGGCAAATGATTTGTCGGCAAGGGCTATGCGCTCGCTGAAAGTGGCCGCAATCTCTTTGAAGGCCCGATATTGAAGCAAGCGAGCAAAGAGAATATCGCGAGCCTCCAGGAGGGCGAGGTCCTCCTCGTCATCCACCTCTCCGCTAGGCAATAACCGGGCCGCCTTTAGATCCAGCAAGGTTGCCGCGACCACCAAGAACTCTGTGGCTTGATCGAGTCGCCAACCCTCGCCACTGAGCTCAAGAGCACGAATAAACGAGATAAATTCATCCGTCACAATGCTGAGAGATATCTCCGTGATATCCATTTTGTGCCGCGAAATTAACTGTAAAAGCAAGTCAAATGGACCATCGAAATTATCGAGATGGACAGAAAACGCTGCCGAACTTGCGGCGTTCACATCCGTCGTTGCCTCCGTTGAAAGATCCATGGAGGCACCTTACTTCACACTTGCTCGAGAACGCTGTAACGCGTAGGCTCCCGCATATATCTAGAAAGAGGTTTGACGTTTGAGCGCTAAATCGACAATTCGTGAAGAAATTTCAACAACTTCAACGCTTCTTGGTAAAACCGCCAAGAGTTTTGCAGTTCCTGCAACGATTTCAGAGCACGGAAATGCAAAAGTAGTAGCGATATTTAATCAAAAGGGTGGCGTTGGTAAGACCACTACAACCATCAACCTGGGTGCTTCTTTAGCTGAATTAGGTCGACGTGTACTTCTCGTTGACTTTGATCCACAAGGCGGTCTCTCACTTGGTCTTGGCGTAAATGCGCATTCACTTCCATTAGAGCAGACTGTTTATTACGCATTGATGACTCCAACCGCATCTGTTGAAACGATTATTTTGAAGTCATCGGTGCCGGGTCTAGATTTCCTACCAGCCAACCGAGATTTAGGAACAGCAGAAACAACACTCGGTGCAGAAATCGGTGGGCAGCAATATCTCAAACGCGCTTTGACATCTCTACGCGATTATTACGACGTAATTTTAATTGATTGCCAGCCAACAATGGGTCAATTAACAATTAATGCTCTCGTAGCAGCAGATGAAGTAATCGTTCCTTTGCAATGTGAATATTTCGCTCTGCATGGTTTTATCGAGCTCAAAGGCAACTTAGATAAGGTAAAGAATTTCTTAAATCCAAATCTTCGCCTCATTGGAATTCTGGCCACGATGTATGATAAAAAAACATCGCACAACCGGCAGGTCCTTGAAAGAATTCTTGAGCAGTTCCCCGATGATGTCTTTGAAACTATTATTGCAAAAACTATTCGTTTTCCAGAAACTACTGTCGTAGGTGAGCCAATTACAACTTATGCATCATCATCAGATGGCGCAGCTTCTTATCGACGACTTGCCCGTGAACTAGTTGCCCGAGGAGGCGCCCGATGACCCGCAGAGCTAATCTTCCAGGAGCAGACGAACTCTTCCGTTCAACAGCACCAGCATTAACTTCTGTTCCAAATAATCAGGAAGTCGCTGCACCACTTGTACCGCCAGCGATTGCCACACCTAAAGCGCCTTCGGTGAAAAAAGGTGTCCGTTCAATTGCTAGACGCAGAGTTACTACGGTAGATCGTTCGCCATCTGGACGTGAGCGTCATGACGAGAAAATAACTGTTTACCTATCCCCTGATGAACTTTTCGATTTGGATCAGGCTCGACTTCTTCTACGTGGTGATTTAGGACTTGCAGCAGATCGAGGACGAATTGTTCGAGAATCTATAGCTGTCATCATCGCAGACCTTGAAGCCAAAGGTGATCAAAGCATCCTGGCACGACGTCTTCGAGGTTTATAAGCAACTCGTTACGCTCTTGGATGCGCCATTGCATAACTTTCTCGGACTTTATCAATAGTAATGAGCGTGTAAATCTGTGTCGTAGTAACTGAAGCATGCCCTAAAAGCTCTTGTACTACTCGAATATCAGCTCCACCATCAAGAAGGTGAGTTGCATAAGAATGTCTGAAAACATGTGGTGATACTTTTTCAGTGATTCCCGCAGCTTTCGCAGAAACAAGAACTATGTTCCACGCTGATTGTCGTGAAAGTCGACCACCTCTACTGTTTAGAAAAAGCGCTGTTTCTGGTCGGGAAGTTTTCGCCGACAGTCCTGGCCTAATCCTGACCAGATAATCTGACAATGCTTGCGCAGCGAAGTTGCCGATAGGCACGATTCGCTCTTTTCCCCCCTTGCCACGAAGTTTAATGGTTGAAACTTTCTCGTCGTTGACATCAACTGTTGAGACATCGTTTATGTTTAAACCAATCAACTCACTCACACGTGCGCCACTGCTATAAAGAAGTTCAATCAAGGATCTATCCCGCAAAGTTATCGGCTCTCCCTCTCTATATGCAGCCTCAATGAGTAAGACAATCTGATCTATCCGAAGTGCTTTTGGTAAGCGTCGCTGATTCTTTGTGCTTACAATTTCTAGAGTGGGATTGACAATTCCATACTCTTTTTGACAGTGAAGGAAAAAGACTCTTAACGTTGATTCAATCCGATTTATGCTAGCTGGTGAAAGTTGGGCACTTCGTAAACTAGATTCAAAATCCTGAATAATTTGGGGTTGTAATTCAGCTACAGATAATTCAGCGATGTATCCTGCGAATTTTTCTAGGTCCCGGCGATATGCAGCAATAGTATTGGCCGCTAAACCTCGTTCTACTGCACAATAATTCAAGAAAGATTGTGAGAGCGAATTAAAATTTAAAGTATTGGTATCCATGTGCTTCCGCAATGGCTGAATAATAGATTTTCCCATCGTGGACATTAAGTCCTTTGGCAAGATTCGAGTCCCGCGTGCAGGCATCCCGCCAGCCATAATTGGCAATGGACAACGCATAAGGAAGTGTTGCGTTAGTCAGGGCATAAGTTGAAGTAACAGGAACCGCACCTGGCATATTTGCTACACAGTAAAAAATAGAATTATGAACGCTATACGTTGGCTCTGAATGCGTTGTTGGATGACTATCTTCAAAGCATCCACCCTGATCTATTGCAATATCTACCAGAACCGAGCCAGCTTTCATCTCTTTTACGAGTTCATTAGATACCAACTGCGGAGCTTTTGCACCGTGAATCAATACAGCACCGATTACTAAATCAGCCAACTTCACCTCGCGTGCTATCGCATGCGCAGATGCGACAAGCGTCTTTATACGTCCGCCAAAAGTTGTATCAATGTATGCAAGACGAGGAATCGAACGGTCGATAACCGTTACATCTGCACCCATTCCAACTGCAATCACCGCTGCATTTAATCCAGCAACTCCTCCACCAATAATTACAACACGTCCAGGTGCAACTCCAGGGACTCCACCTAATAAGACACCTCGTCCTCCATTTGGTCGTTGCAAGGCAGTAGCGCCTACTTGTGTTGCCAAACGACCCGCCACTTCACTCATTGGAGCCAATAGAGGTAGCGCCCCATTTACTTCTACGGTCTCATATGCAATCGCAGTTATACCGCTGGCGATAATTGCATCTGTGCACGCACGGGAAGCGGCAAGATGAAGATAGGTGAAAAGAATCTGCTCAGAACGCATTCGTGAATATTCGATGTCAATCGGTTCCTTAACTTTGATAATTAAGTCTGCAGTAGTCCACACTTCCTGTGCAGAACCAACTATCTTTGCACCGGCTGAAAGAAACGCTGAATTATCAATAGCTGATCCTTCTCCGGCGCGATCTTCAATAATCACCATATGACCAGCGGCAACAAATTCGCCAACGCCTTCGGGGGTTATAGCTACACGTGACTCATTAGTCTTAATCTCTTTAGGAATACCAACAATCATGAAGGATTAACCTTTCAATCATTTCAATGCGACTGCCGCTGCAATTAACCCTACAAAGAGCGGATGAGGGCGAGTCGGGCGAGACCGAAGCTCTGGATGAGCTTGCGTGCCTACGTAGTAAGGATGTACCTCTTTAGGTAGTTCTACAAATTCAACTAAATCCCGTTCCTTGTAAAAACCGGAAAAAACGAGCCCTGCTGATGAGATTTGATCTCGGTACTGGTTATTTACTTCATAACGATGGCGATGTCTTTCAGAAATTTGAGTCGCACCGTAAGTGAGTGCAACCAACGAACCTTCTAATAGATCACTTGTGTAGAGACCTAATCGCATAGTGCCTCCCATATCCTCGTTGCCTGCAACTATGTTCTTTTGATCCTCCATAGTTGCGATAACAGGAGTTCCGGAATCTGAAAACTCCGCGGACACCGCATCAGAAATACCCGCCAAGTTTCTTGCCGCTTCAATCACCATGCACTGAAGACCAAGACATAAACCTAAAGTAGGAATACCCTTTTCCCGGGCGTACTTTAACGCTCCAACTTTTCCTTCAATTCCGCGAATTCCAAAACCACCGGGTACGCAAATTGCATCCACATCACGCAAATTTCTTTCAGCACCTTCTGGACTCTCGCAGTCATCACTTGGAATCCACGAGATTTCGATCTTAGCTTCGTTTGCAAATCCGCCGGCACGTAAAGCCTCTGATACAGATAAATACGCATCTGGTAAGTCAATGTATTTGCCGACCAAACCTACACGGATCGTGTGTTTAGGATTATGAACTTTTTCCAAAAGGTCATCCCATTCCCCCCATACAACTTCATGAGAGATCAACCCAAGACGTTTAACTACATATGCATCTAAACCTTCAGCATGTAGAACCTTTGGTATGTCATAAATAGAGGGAGCATCCACTGCTGCCACGACGGCTGCTAAATCAACGTCGCACATAAGCGATATCTTCTTCTTGACTCCGAGTGGAATTTCACGATCTGAGCGCAACACAATTGCATCGGGTGCAATACCAATACTACGTAGCGCAACGACAGAATGTTGAGTGGGTTTAGTTTTTAACTCACCAGAAGGTCCAATGTATGGCACTAAAGAAACATGGAGATAAAAGACATTATCTCGACCAACTTCTTGTCGAATCTGACGAGCAGCCTCCAGGAATGGTTGTGACTCAATGTCTCCTACAGTTCCCCCAATTTCAGTGATGACAACATCTATATCTGGAGCTGCCATGGCACGTATTCGTTCTTTGATCTCATTTGTGATGTGCGGAATTACTTGAACTGTCTCACCTAGATACTCTCCGCGACGCTCTCGGGCAATAACTCGTGAATACACTTGGCCGGTGGTGACATTCGCTGAGCCGTGAAGATTGGTATCTAAAAATCTTTCATAATGGCCGATGTCTAAATCCGTTTCTGCCCCATCATCTGTCACAAAAACTTCACCATGTTGAAAGGGGTTCATGGTTCCTGGATCAACGTTTAAGTAAGGGTCTAACTTCTGCATAGTGACTTTAAGTCCTCGAGCCACAAGAAGTCTTCCTAAGGAAGATGCTGTGAGTCCTTTACCAAGAGAGGAGGCGACTCCACCGGATACAAAAATATGTTTCGTCACATGTTGCTGGCCCATGGGAGACGAACCTATCACCTATCTATCTGACCTTGTTACACCTTGAGAGAAAGTAGTTCAGCGGCGTGTTCGCGTGCACTCGTTGAGTTTTCTAACCCTGCCAACATGCGCGCAATCTCTTCAATGCGATCTTCGCCCTGTACTTGCCGCACATCACTTTGGCTCACCGAGCCATTTATGTCCTTACTAACCACGAAATGCGAATCTGCCCATGCTGCAACTTGAGGAAGATGCGTGACAACAATAACCTGCGCATGGCGTGAGAGAGCATGCAAACGACGGCCAACTTCAATAGCCGCTTTACCGCCTACACCTGCATCAACTTCGTCAAATACGTAAGTTCCCACTGGATGCGTTGCGGCGAGGACAACTTCGAGTGCCAACATAACACGTGACATTTCACCACCGCTAGCACCTTTAGCCAGGGCCACCAAAGGAGCATCTTTATGCGAAGAAATAAACATTGAAATCTCATCACAACCAACCGCCGTAAAATCTGACTCTTTCAATGCAGCATAATCAGCAGTTTTAACGAGTACTGAAAAAGTAGTGTGTGGCATTGATAGTTCTTGAATTTCTTTCGTAACTGCAACTGCTAACTTACTTGCGGCTTCGGTGCGTATTTTTGTCAATTCCTTAGCAGCCTTTACTAATGAATCCTTTATCGATCTTAGATCTTTTTCCATCGCCTGTAAGCGCTCGTCTCCGCCTTCTAAATCTGCAATCGCTTCAGCTGATTGTTCGTACTTTAGAACCAAATTGTCAGACTCGGCTTCAAGGCTTTCATCCCGGCCATATTTCTTAATAAGCGAGTTAATTGTTGCTTTTCGAGAGTTTAAAATTTCCAGGTGTTCGGGGTCGGCTTCAAGGGAGTGGATATAAGTTGCGAGCTCAGTACGCGCGTCATCTATAAGAAAATACCCTTCACTTATTTTTGAATGAATGAGATCAAGTTCAGAATCTTTGGAACGCGCTGATTCAAGGGCATGTCGAGCAACATTTAACCCGTTTAGCGCACCTGTTTCATCATCATCTATGGCATTACTCGCGGCAATGCCAGCAAGCCGCAATTGCTCAACATTGGATAAACGCTCAATAGTTGCATTAATTTTCCCATACTCACCTTGCTGCAAATTAAGTTTTTCCAACATCGAAACAAATTCACGTAACTCTCCTAGTTCAGACTCTTTCTGAGCTATAGATTTTTGCAGAGATGCTATTCGCGTCTTTAACTCAAAATAACTCTGCAACGCTTGGGAGTAAACGCTAAAAGCACTCTTGTAAGTATCACCAGCAAATTTATCGACTAGCTCACGCTGTTTTGATGACTTACTGATATTAATATTGGCTGCTTGGGCGTGCACTTCCACGATAAATTCACTCATGTTTACCAAAGTGTTCGCAGTAACAGCGATTCCGTTACAGGTGGCTTTACTTTTGCCGTCACTTGTTACTGAACGTGAAATTACCAGTTCATTATCCTCAACCGCGACTCCAAAACTATCAAATAATTCATTCTGCTCTGCTGGAACTCTGAACCGACCACTTGCCATAAGTCTCTCGCTACCTTTGCGAACCAGGCCGCTGTCACTTTTTCCACCTAAAATAAGATTGAGAGCGGTCAAAATCATAGTTTTTCCAGCACCAGTTTCACCGGAAAGAACCGTTAGTCCATGAGAAAATTCAATGGTTGCTTGGTCTATGACGCCAATTGAACGAATAGTGATTTCGTCTAAGAAAGTTCTTTCACTCACCGCGCCATCCTTGAATTGGAAGTTTGAACTTTGCAACCAACCGATCACTAAAAAGCGTATTGCTCAAGTGTGCCAATTCAACCGCTCTGGCATCTTTAGAGATATGCACTTGATCGCCAACCACAAGATCAAACTTACGCAGAGAATCTGCGGATAACAAAGCTTCGTCAGATTCGATCCGAACAACGATTTGAGATCTTGTTGAAATTACTAACGGGCGTGAGAAAAGTGCATGAGCAGAGATGGGGAGCACCACCAAAGCTTCAACTTCTGGCCACACTACTGGGCCTCCAGCTGAGAAGGCGTAAGCAGTAGATCCTGTCGGTGTTGAACAAATCAAGCCGTCACACCCCCATCTAGATATAGGGCGCTGGTCAATCTCAAGGAAAAGTTCAACCATGGTCGCGCGTTGGCGTTCAACTGTTACCTCATTGAGTGCCCAACCATCGGCGACTTTCTCTCCATTGCGAATTACCGAGTATTGCAATGTCATCCGCGAATCAATTACATAATTCTTATTAATAATCGCAGTTGCTATTGCTTCCAAAGTACTCTCTTCAACTTCTGCTAAGAAACCTACATGGCCAAGATTCACGCCCAGCAATGGAATTTGATGAAAACGAGTGACCTCTGCGGCCCTTAGCATTGTGCCATCCCCACCGAGAACAAGACCCACTTCTAGATCTGGGAGCTCTTGAGCACTAAATTTAGTGACACCTTCAATTGAAATATCAGAGATCGTAAAGATACTAAATCCTGCTTGAATAAACTCTTTGCTGAGAATTCTTGCTGCCTCAACTGCTTGAGCGCGAGATGGATTACATACCAGAAGAAGATTGCGCATTAGGCTGGCCCTTCCTCAATTGCTTTATCCAGTGCGACATAATCAATTGACGGTGCTCCACGTTTGAGCCACAAGAAATACTCCACATTACCCGCTGGACCAGGAAGCGGGCTAGCAACTATCGACATCGTTCCAAGTCCCACATCGAATGCAGATTCTGCAACATCTATAACTGCGGCCTTCCGTAAAGCAGGGTCCCTAACTACTCCCCCCGCGCCAAGCTTTTCTCGCCCAACTTCAAATTGCGGCTTAACCATGAGAATAAAATCCGCTTCAGGCTTTGACACGGCTGCAAGTGCCGGGAGAACTAAGGTTAATGAGATGAAGCTCAGATCAGCGACAACCACATCAATAGGATCTCCGACTACATTCCCCGTTAAGTGACGAATATTCGTACGATCCAAAATACTTACTCTCGGGTCCTGTCTTAAACTCCAAGCGAGTTGACCGTAACCAACATCTACGGCCACAACGTGGGCGGCATTGCGGCGTAAGAGAACATCAGTAAACCCACCAGTTGAAGCGCCAGCATCCAAGCAGCGACGGCCATCAACTACAACATCGGCAAATGCATCTAAAGCTCCGGCTAGTTTATGACCGCCTCTTGAGACAAAATCATCTCGCTTTCCCGCCAATTTAATGGAGGTCTGCGCATCAACCATAGTTGCTGGTTTCGTGGCCGGTATTCCATTGACCAACACAGAACGTGATTCAATGAGATCAGATGCATTTTCACGCGAGCGAGCCAATTCACGGCGCACGAGCTCGGCGTCAAGACGAATCTTCATAGTGGACTACTAGAGACCATCAATTGACGAGAGCGCTGTACTGAGTTTGCTGTGCAGTTGTTCAAAACGCTGTGCATGATCATTTACTTCCATGGCATCAATTTCTACAAGCTCGTTACGAACATCCTCAACTAAACTCTCACTTACCAATAATTCATTCTCCGACATTTACTTGCTCACTTTCTTAACCGTACTTTTTTTGGCAGGTGATTTTTTTGTTTTCCCAATTTCACTCTTTGATGTTTTAGAGGGTGACGACTTTCTAGTCGCAGGCTTTGTGGCTGAGGTAACCTTCAGGCGGGCGACCTCTTCCTTCAACGCTTCAAACTCGCCCCGCTTGACAAATCCCATCTTGGAAACAGAACGCTCTACTTCATCCTCAATTTTGATTTTGAGCGCTTCGCCACCTTCGCGGACCCACTGATTAACAGAGGCCGCAACCTCATTGGCACTTGTATCACCATCAGTGATTTTGGACAGATAGGTTCTCAATGTCGCGAATATGTCATTTGCCATAGGGCTAAGAGTACCTATATTCGCGCAATCTCTATCGCTTCTACTTGCCAACGACTTGCGACGCCGTTCGCGCTCTTCCAAAAACGCCTATGTATGCTGCCCGAAACCTCAATCCATTCATCAGCCTTGAGGTTCATTGCGAACCTCCTAGCTTTTGCGCTCCATGCTGCAATGTCGAGAGTATCAACGCCTGCTCGCTTTTCACGTGTGATGATTAGTCGAAACTCAACTACTTTGTCTCCGCTTGGAAGTTCTTTGGTTTCTGCTGGTGCTGAGACTCTGCCTCTTAGTAGTAATTCATTAAGAGAAAAATCTTGCTCATTATCTGAAACGTTAATTGTATTTTTGCTCATCGTCGATCTCCTCAGAATTGAATTGAGGTGGGAGAATCGCTTAAAGTACTGACAATAGGGTGAATATTTTCACCACGAATGTGTATAACTCCTAACTTATACGATCTCGAGCATCTGTAGTTTCATCCACGTCCAACGCAGCACATTTTTCGAACCATTCGAAGGCTTCTGCTGAACGTCCTGCAGCAGATAGGGCATCGGCATATGCATACCGTAATCGGATTGCCCATTCGTCACTTTCATTTGATAACTCTTTACAGGTGAGAGTGACAACTGCCGCGTCTAATTCGCCTAAATCGCGACGAGCACCAGCAGCAACAATTCGCATCTCAACTTCTTCCGCTTTGGCAAGTCGCTTTACTTCAGGAGAACCAGCCAATGCCAGAGCTTTGAGTGGATTTCCCAAACCTCTTTCACAATCGGCCATAACAGGCCACATACTTACATCACCAGATATTCTGTTTGCTGCTCGTAACTCTTTTAAAGCAATTTCGTAATAACCCGCCCTATAAGCTGCATATCCTGCTGATTCTCGGACAACAGCCAGTCGACCGGCATGGTGTGCAGCTGCAATTCCATGTTTGTGCGCGAGCAGAGGATCGCTGTCGGCATAAAGTGCCAAACACTCTAAATGGCGTGCAACAACTTTTGCATTTTCTGCTGAAAGAGAAAGTAACTCTGCACGTAAGGACTTATCTAACTCTTCGCCAGTAATTTCTTCGGGAATATCGGGTTCGAATATTCGTGGACGCAGCCGCGACTGATCGCGCTCCATCGGTGCTGGACGAGCTCCGCGAGGATCAGAGCCATCTCGAATTTGACGAGGGGCTCCAGGTCTCTGCGATGAACCGCCACGGGCAGGCAAATCCTCACGCCGGCGTGAACTATTTGGCCCTGTTGGTTTCATATCGCTGCGGCTTGAGCTTGAGGGCCGCGATGATGATGGGCGACCAGAAGAAGAACGCGGTGTTGAAGGACGATCAGATGGTGGACGTGAATTTCTACGCTCTTCCATTATGAACTCCTTCAAAGATCATGTTTCGCATATTCAATGCCAAGGTTACGGCACGAGAAATAAAAAAGGGGCGCTCGTTAAAGCGCCCCTTTTTATAAAAGAAGTCCGGCGACGTTCTACT
>CANKCT010000005.1 GCA_947480465.1 Actinomycetota bacterium | reverse complement strand
GTAGGAGTATCCGAAACAGCAAAGGCAGTTCCACTTGTACCCAGAGAAACAATCACATCTCCGGGTTGAGCTTGCACACCAAGTGCGGCTGATGCGTTATCGCCGGCACCAGCGGAAATCGGTATTCCGGAGAGTGTTGTGCCTCCAAATTTCTCCGGGTCAGTAATTCGGGGCAAGGTGATTTCTAAATCATGTCGAAGAGCTAAGCGAAGAATATCTTCGCGGTAATGTGAAGTAGTCGGATCAAAGTATCCGGTTCCGGATGCATCACTTCTGTCAGTAAAAATCTTTGTAATATCTTTTCCACCTTGTAGCTGCCAAGAAAGCCAATCATGGGGAAGTGCAATGGCAGCTATTCGTGCCGCATTTTCTGGTTCATTATCGGCAAGCCACCGTAATTTCGAAGCAGTGAAAGATGCAACTAATACCGATCCAACTTTGCGAGAAATCTCAGCATTTCCACCCGCCTCAGTGTTTAATTCCAACGCAGCTTGGGCAGAGCGCGTGTCATTCCACAAGAGTGCTGGGCGAATAACTTCGCCGTTAATATCTAGGGCGACCATTCCATGCTGTTGCCCAGCCACTGAAATCGCTGCTACGTCGTTAAGTCCACCAGCCAATTCGATTGCAGAGTCCAGGGCTTTCTTCCAATGAATGGGATCGACTTCTGTGCCATCTGGATGTGGAGCTCTTCCTTCGCGCAATAACTGGCCAGTATTAGCATCACGAATCACTACTTTTACTGATTGGGTAGAAGAATCCACGCCGGCGATGATTTGTCGATTTCCCATAGCACAAGGCTAGACTGTCCCAGTCAGCGTTGACCACAGGTAGGGCGAATTTAGCCCTTCATCAATGAAAATTTCTAAGTGGAGTAAAAAATGCGTATTGGTGTGCTTACTGGTGGTGGAGATTGCCCAGGATTAAATGCTGTTATCCGTGCGGTGGTTCGTAAAGGTGTAAAAGAGTACGGACACGAGTTTGTCGGATTCCGTGATGGCTGGAAAGGTCCACTGGAGGGCATAACAATGCCCCTCACTCTTGAAACAACGAGAGGCATCTTGCCACGCGGAGGAACAATCCTTGGATCCTCGCGCACTAACCCTTTTAAAATTGAAAACGGCGTCGAAAAAATTAAAGATAATCTAGCTAAAGCTGGAATTGATGCGCTGATTGCAATTGGTGGAGAAGATACTTTAGGCGTCGCGACAAAACTTGATTCACTTGGCGTTAAAGTCGTTGGAGTTCCAAAGACAATTGATAATGATCTAGACAACACTGATTACACATTTGGTTTTGACACTGCAGTAAATATTGCCGTTGAAGCAATCGATCGCTTGCACACAACTGCGGAGTCTCACCACCGTGCATTAATCGTTGAAGTAATGGGTCGCCATGCAGGTTGGATAGCACTCCATGCAGGTCTAGCTGGTGGCGCTGCTTGTATTTTAATTCCAGAGCAAAAGTTTTCGGTAGACAAAGTCTGCGAATGGGTAGAGTCTCGCTTCAAGTCACACTATGCACCAATTATCGTTGTAGCAGAAGGTGCTATTCCACAAGATGGCGACATGGCAGTCAAAGATCAAAGTCTTGATTCCTTTGGACACGTAAAGCTCGCAGGAATTGGCGATTGGTTAGCACAGGAGATTGAAACCAAGACTGGCAAGGAAGCCCGTACATCGGTCCTAGGCCACATCCAACGTGGTGGAACTCCAACGGCATTTGATCGCGTTCTTGCAACACGCTTTGGTCTTCAAGCAATCACAGCTGCACATGAAGGTGATTGGGGAAAGATGGTTGCACTTCACGGAACCGATATTGTCCGTGTACCACTCGCATCAGCCACTGAAAAGCTTAAGCTGGTACCGATTGAGCGCTATAAGGAGGCCGAGATTTTCTTTGGTTAATGGCATCACACGCCGACCTAAGAACTCTCTACTCTTATCCCTATGAACTCATCACTTGAGAACCTTTTTACACCGGGCTTAGTTGCAGCCCAACAGCCGAACTGGCCCGGTGGTCCAGAAGGCCCAGCAATTAAAGCTGCGGTGGCGGAATTAAAATCTTTTCCACCGTTGGTTTTCGCTGGGGAATGTGATGATTTGAAGGCACGTATTGCAGTTGCTGCTAAAGGTGATGCATTTTGGTTACAAGGTGGCGATTGTGCAGAAACTTTCGCAGCGGCTACTGCTGATTCAATTCGCAATCGAATTAAAACAATTTTGCAGATGGCAGCAGTGTTGCAGTATCACTCCAGTCTGCCAGTGATCAAAGTTGGACGAATGGCTGGGCAGTTCGCCAAGCCTCGTTCTAATGATGTTGAAGTTCGCGGAGATGTAACTTTGCCAGCCTATCGCGGAGATGCGGTCAATGATCTTGAGTTTACTGAAAGTGCGCGAACTCCCGATCCTCATCGCTTAGTTCGCGTGTACAACACATCAGCTGCAACTTTGAATTTAGTGCGCGCGTTCACGCAAGGTGGGTTTGCTGATTTACGCCAGGTTCATGAATGGAATAAGGGATTTATTCGTGACTCATCAGTAGGTGAACGTTATGAACAAATGGCAAATGAAATCGGACGAGCATTGGCATTTATGCAATCCGCAGGAGTGGATCCAGAATCATTTAAGTCGGTTGACTTCTTCTCTAGCCATGAAGCTCTTATTTTAGAGTACGAAAAAGCTCTCACTCGTATTGATTCGAGAACCGGTAATCCATATGACGTTTCTGGTCACTTCATTTGGATAGGCGAAAGAACTCGCCAGCTAGATGGCGCACATGTTGATTTTGCTTCAAAGGTGCGCAACCCAATCGGTATAAAACTTGGACCTAAGTCAACGGTAGATGATGCGTTAGCGCTAATCGATAAGCTAGATCCAAATCGTGAACCTGGCCGAATTACTTTTATTACCCGCATGGGTGCTGGCAAAATTCGCGAAGTACTTCCAGCACTTGTTGAGGGAATTACTAAATCAGGTGCAACACCTTTGTGGGTCTGCGATCCGATGCATGGCAACACATATGAAGCACCAACCGGATATAAGACCCGAAGTTTTGATGATGTTATGGATGAAGTAAAGGGATTTTTTGAAGTACATAAAGCTCTTGGCACCCATCCTGGTGGCATTCACATTGAACTAACTGGCGACGATGTTACTGAATGTGTTGGTGGTGGAGAGAAAATTTCTCATGAAGATTTAGCCACACGTTATGAGAGTGCCTGCGATCCAAGGTTGAACCATGCTCAATCACTCGAACTTGCCTTTTTGGTTGCTGAAATGTTGCGGGACCGCTAATTTAATCCTTATGCCCCTTTTAGTAACATCAATGAAGACCCCAATAGGGACGCTTAATCTATTGGCAGATGACCAAATACTTATTGGAGCAAACTTATCTACCGTTTCGGCATTTAATGTTGATGAAGATTTCAAAACTGTTAAATCAATTCCAGTAATTTCAGAGTTGATTTCAGAATACTTTGATGGTGATTTAACGGCAATAAATGCAATCAAAGTCCGCCAACCAGGCGCGGCATTTTCACAGGCCGCTTGGAAATCTATGCGAAAAGTGAGCGCCGGAAAAGTTATTTCTTATGCTGATTTGGCACATAAATCAGGCTCATCAGCTGCAGTGCGAGCGGCCGGAAGTGCGTGTGCAAATAACGCCATTATGTTAGTAGTTCCATGTCATCGAATCGTTAAGACCGGGGGAGCACTCGGAAATTATGCTTATGGGGTAGATAAGAAAGAGTGGTTACTACGCCACGAGGGCTTTTTTTAATACCTCAATTGCTTCATTGCACATTGCATCATCAAAATCCATGTGAGTAACTAATCGGGCATACTTAGGGCCAAGTGCACTAATCCATAAACCAGCTTCTCTGCAGCGTTTTGCTAGTTCTGCTGCAGTTAATGAAGTGTTTGCTAAATCAAGACCAACGATATTTGTCGTTACGGTTGACGGATCAATTAAGGTTGAGTCAATTGTTGCAATTGCAACCGCGAGCTCTTTTGCGCGGCGATGATCTTCGACTAGACGTTGGATATTGTTATCGAGCGCGTAATGTCCGGCAGCGGCCAATAGGCCAACTTGGCGCATCCCAGCGCCATAACGTTTCCGCCAGATTCGTGCCTTACTCACACGTTCCTTCGTTGAAAGCATGATGGAACCAACAGGTGCACCTAAGCCTTTAGACAAACAAACGCTGATGGTGTCAAAGTACTTTCCGTAATCAGCGAAAGAAACTCCGCTTGAAATGTGTGCGTTCCAGATTCGAGCACCGTCCAAGTGAAGTGCCAGACCCAAGGCATCGGCACCTTCGCGAAGTGCAGCAATTTCACCGATGGGTTGGACAGTCCCACCACCAAAGTTATGAGTGTTTTCTACAGCAATAGCGGTTGTTGAGACTAAGTAAGGGCCGGAATCTGGCCTAGCTATGTCGAGAGCATCCTGAGCAACTAAAAGTCCGTGAGTTGCGGGCCACGTTCGGGTAGTAATTCCACTAAAGACCGCCGCTGCACCTAATTCGGCACGGACTATGTGTGAATTCGTTTCAGCCAGTAATTCTTCACCGGGTGCTACCAAAATTCGAATAGCTAATTGATTGGCCAGCGAACCGGTTGGAGTAAATACTCCAGCTTCTTTTCCAAACATTTGCGCAACGCGTTCTTCAAGAGAATTTACCGTTGGATCATCGCCATAAACATCATCACCAACGGGTGCTTGGGAAATTGCATCTCGCATGCCTAAGCTTGGTTTGGTTACCGTATCTGAACGAAGATCAATTGTCATTGCGCGATTCTACATCTTTCATGACTATCAAATACATAGAGGTAAGTATGAGCACGCCTCCAATAGTATGTTGAATCGTTAAGCGTTCACCACCAAATATGACAGCGAAAATCGCAGCAAACACAACTTCCATAGTCAGTATCACAGCAACCTTGGTTGAACTCATGTGAGCTTGTGCCCATGTTTGAATTATGAAAGCGATTGCTGTTGCAAAGACTGCGGTGAAAAGGACTACTCCCCAAACTCCAGCATCGGGTGGAGGTGAATAACCTTCTGGAATGGATGCTAAACCGGCCAAGACTGCACACATCATAAGTTGCACAACAGTCATCGCGTAGGTATCTCTGCCAGAACTCCATTGGCTCAACGCAATAATATGGAGCCCATAAAAAACTGCACTGACAAATACTAAAAACTCACCAAAGCCAATAGAGAAGCCATGAATAGATAGCAAACCGAGACCAACTGTCGCAATGGCAATGCAGAACCAAGTAAATCTATTGATTCTCTCCTTTAAAATTAACCAAGCAAATAATGGAGTCAGCACCACATATAAACCAGTAACAAATCCAGTGATTGCAGCGCCGGTTCTCGCCAAGCCAAGAGTCTGAAAAATGTATCCAAAACCTAGGAAGATGCCTGCAGTGGCAGCGCGCTTGAGTAAATCACGGGTAAATAACTTAATAACTTGAGGACGAATGAGAATCATTACAACAGCTGCCAGGGTAAAGCGCGTGAATAGAAAGTTATTGACACTTTGTCGCTGGATGGCATCTTTCATGATGATAAAAGCCCACCCCCATGCCATGGCAACGGAGAGAAGCGCCCAGGGGGCCAACTTCATTCGCAAAAGGTGACGTGCATTTGTCATTATTTGTCGCGAAGTTCCTTTAATAGAGCAACTTCAATAGTGTGTTTTTCTTCTAGTCCAGGAGTTTCCAACACCAGCGGTACTCCGGCGGCTGCAGGATGCGCAAGAAGTTCTGCAAATGGCTGCACTCCGATATGTCCGTCACCAATATTTTGATGTCTGTCTTTAAGTGCACCGCAAACGTCCATGGAGTCATTTGCATGAATCAATTTAAAGCGTTCTGCTCCAGCAACTTCCACAAGAAGATCCAAAGTTTTTGCCATACCGCCTTTAGTAGCAATGTCGTGGCCAGCAGCAAATACATGGCAGGTATCCAGACAGATGCCAACTTTAGGGTGATATTCAAGTGCTTTCAAATAGTTTTCTAAGTCATCAAGTTTTTTCACAAGAGATTGACCTTGTCCAGCTGTTGGCTCTAAAAGCAGAAATGGCGAATCTTCATCGAGGGCATTTAATATCGGCATCATTCCTTCATGGATTTGCTTCCAGGCCTGATCTACGAAGTTAACATCAACTGCTGAACCTGTATGAATCACAACACCGAGCGCATTTATATCGGTAGCGCGTTGAAGTGAATATTTCGTTGAGGCGAGTGAATTCAGGTATGTCGTTTCAGTGGGAGACCCTAGGTTAATGAGGAATGGTGCATGCACGTATGTATGAATATCCAACTCGGATGCTTTAATTTTGAAAGCTTCATCCAAATCGGGTTTAGCTGGCGGCATTGCCCACATTCGCGGACTAGAAGCAAAGACTTGAATAACTTCTGCGCCAGTGACTTGTGCATACTCAATTGAGCGCTTAGCCATTCCTCCAGTGGTGGGAGTGTGTGCACCGATACGCGAAAGTGGCTTAGGCATCGGCTTACCCTACGGTAATTGTGACGGTGCTGCCACGTTTAACTTTGCTGCCAACTTTGGGTGAGATATTCGTGGTTTTCTTCACTTTTTTAGCACCCAATTTTTTGACATTTACCTTAAGTTCGAGATCTTTCAGTGCCTTTATGGCACTTGCTTCGTCTAGCGAAAATACATTAGGGATAAATACATATTGAGAGCCTTTGGAGATCACCAGTGTAACTGTTGAGTTCTTTGGTGCATCGATATCTCCCACTGGCATTTGGGAAACAACCGCTCCAGCCAAAATACTTTCGCTAAATTTATAATTGCTAACAACCTCAAAACCAGCATCAGTTAGTTCATTAAGAGCCTGTTCACCACTTTTTCCAACGTAAGAAGCAAGCGGGATTGTTTCTGGTCCCTTACTTATGATGAGATTGACTGCTGTATCTCGTTTTACTTTGACGCCTGATTTAGGCTGAGATGTGATTACAAAACCCTTAGGAATAACATCGCTATACATTTGTGAAGTTGTTCCTACACTCAGTGGATATTTTGCAATTGCTTTAGCTGCCGCTTCAGGTGTTAAACCTGTCAGGGTCGGGAATATGTAGCGCTCAAGTCCCTTTGAAATCACCAAAGTCACAGTGGCTGTGGGATCAATGCGCCCGCCACCTGGGGGAGAAGATTCAATAATTGTTCCTAATGGAATTTCTTCATCGAATCGTTTTTCGACCACGATATTAGTTAAACCAAGAGGCGTAAGCACAGATATTGCCTCTTGGTAGCTACCTCCAACGGTTGAAGGGACAACGATTCGAGAGCCAGGACCCACAAGTGCGTACCAACCTCCAACGCCTAAGGCGACAGCTAAGAAAACTGCAATTTTGCGGTTTCGGCGTACGCGTTTGCTAGCGCGTCGCTTTTTTTCAGCACTTCGACGAACTTCTTTCGTACTTTCAGAAATTTCAATACTTGGTTCGGAAATGGCAGTTGGCTCAGGTTTTGTTCGAGGCTTTTCGCGAATTGCCTCGACTGGTAGATCTAGGTTCAGTTTTAACTGATTCTGTTTTGGATCCAGGTTAGATGCAATCACTTCCAATTCAGTCAGGAATGTAGCCGCATCTCGTGGGCGTAAATCAGGGTCCCTACTGGTTGCCCGTCTTATGAGTTCATCGAGAGCTTCAGGGATCTCTTTACGCACAGAGCGCAGGCTTGGAATATCTTGGTTCACATGCATATAGGCAATCTGTATGGGCGTTTCACCAACGAATGGTTTCTGCCCCGTAAGTAATTCGAAAGCAATGATTCCGACAGCATAAACATCACTGCGAGAGTCGGCCACGCCTCGTTGAACCTGTTCAGGGGATAGATAGGAAACTGAACCAAGAATGATGCTCGACTCTGCTGTCATGGTTGATCCAATTATTTCTCCACGTGCTAAACCAAAGTCAGCAATCTTTACGCGTCCTTCGCGCGAAATTAGAATATTTTCCGGTTTTATATCGCGATGGACAATGCCAATAGAATGAGCTGCAGCAAGCGCACTTAAAATCGGGGTCAAATAATTGATGGCATCTTTAACGGTAAAACGTCCACGTTCATTTAAATACTCACGCAAAGTGCTTCCATCAATTAATTCCATCACAAGGAATACTGCAGGAGCCCCATTTTGATTCCAACCTTGATCTTGAACAGCAACGATATTTGGATGAGATAACGCAGCAGCAGCTTTAGCTTCTCGAATGAAACGGTTTACGTAAGCCTCATCTTGGGCAAGATGTGCGTGCATGATTTTTACTGCAACTTTGCGATCTAGACGAGTATCAAGTGCCTCATAAACTGAGGCCATTCCACCAGTAGCCACCTGTCGAATTAATTGATAGCGATTATCAATGAGCTCTCCCGAAAGGTCTGACATAAGATGAATTTTATGGATGAAGCCTCAAGGACATGCGCTGGGCGCGCCCAACAAGGCTATGAAGTAAGCAGATAATCGGCAAAGGTGCGAGTTTCATCACTCATAAAGTGTCGCGCTTGATCAATTTGCCACTGTCGCATCTGAATTTCAATTTCATAGCCGTCTCTTTTGAGAACACGAGCTAGGCCAACTTCAGGATCGACATCAAGCCAGTATATAACTGCGCCTGAATCTCTCACTACTTTTTGAGCAGCACCTACACCTTCTATTATAAGGACTTCTGTTGGTTCATAAGTGCGTGAGCTGTCGAAGGATTTATTTACCCAGTTATAAATTGGAACAGTAAATTCAACTTGAGCCGAGAATGCGTTAACAATATCGCCAAGAATTGCAGTTAACTGTGGGCCAAGAGCATTGTCCCATCCAGAGTATAAGTCATCCATATGTATGACATGGAGAGTTTTCTCCTTTGAAAATTCTCCATGTAACTTCGCAGCTAAAGTTGTCTTTCCAGCACCGGCTGGGCCATCAATGGCTATAAGTGTCATTCCATCTTTTCCATCCAAGAATTGCGATTAAAGTAAAAGCGAAATACAACACTGCAGTAAACCAATAGCCAAGCATTGCATATTGAAGAGTTCCAGCTGCATCAACAATTAGCCAGACTACCCAAGCTTCGGTCTTCTCATAGATCATTAGAATCTGTGCAACTAAACTTGCAACTAATAAAAATGCATCCGACCCAGTAGCCGCAGCTCCGATGTGCGCGAGCACGGGCGTGAGCAAAGAAACTGAGACCAGAGTTGCAATCACCCACAGTGTTCTATTGCGCGCTGAAAGTGTGCCAGGTTTGGCACCGGTAGGTGCCCAGTCGCGCCAACCCCAGAATGCGGCCACAATAAAAACGATTTGAAGTGCGGAACTAGCGAATAAATCGGCCTGATAGAAAAATATCAAATAAAGGAAACTACTTGCTGCCCACCATGGCCACGTGATGCGCTTGCCCGTTGTGCCGAGCCACACACCCACAAATGAAGTAACTGCAGCCAAGAGTTCAAGTAGTGAAACTTGGTAGCCCCAGGCAGTAAAAACAATTATTGACATCGTCATTTCCTTTCCAAATCCGCATTATCGGATTGGTCAAACGGTCGGTCTGAATTTCAGACCCTCTCAGCCTTTAGCGGCTCCCGTGCGTCATAGAGTAGCGTTATCCCGTGTTGAAGTTTGGTTATATGGCGATGATTATCTTCACTGTCGTGGGTTCATTCTGGCTTGAGATTTTTTTGAAAGTTGGAGTTTTGAGAAGATTTAAGCGTGTTTTAAAGGCTATTGCACCAGTTGCCTTGCTCTTCATTGCTTGGGATGCCTATGCAATACGAAGTGGACATTGGCGATTTGATGAGAATCAAATCTTAGGTCTCTACGGACCATTCTGTATTCCGTTAGAAGAGTATCTCTTTTTTATTGTTGTCCCTATCGCAGCAATTATGACAATCGAGGCCGTGCGGACCGTTAAGAAACATTGGCGGGTTTAGAAGTGACTTATACCCAGTTAGCTATCTTTGGAGTTGTTTGTGCAATCATCCTTGATTTGTTCATAACTGAGAGACAATTATTGCGTCGTAGAGTTTTTTGGACGTCATACGGGATTATTTTGCTTTTTCAATTACTCACTAATTGGTGGTTGACCTCAAGGAATATAGTTATGTATCACCCAGATGCAATTATTGGAATTCGCATTGCATCTGCTCCTGTTGAAGATTTGCTTTTTGGGTTTGCGTTAGTGCTTGGAACTTTAACTAGTTGGATACGATTAGGCGTTTCAGATAAGCAACACTAGCCACACGCAGACGTCGGAGAGTCGAAGTCTTTGCACGTCTGTTAAAAATGTCGTAACCGATTTTCTCTACCTCATCAACAATTCCACAGTACAAACTACTGGCAGCTTGAATACAAGGACGACTCGAGGCATCAAGTAGTTGAATTCCGGGAGTTGCCTCTACTTGAAGTCTTCTCACACGTGCTATCTGAAATTTTAACGCCTCAATAATTTGGGGAGTTAATACCCGCGCTTCTAACATTTCGCGAGAGACCCCAAATTGCGCAAGCTCTTGAATAGGAAGATAGATTCGACCTCTGTCTAGATCTTCACCGACATCACGAATAAAGTTAGCTAGCTGAAACGCTATTCCAAGTTTTTTAGCTGACTCAAATGCAGCAATGTCACTAAAACCAAGAACTGGGATCATTTCAAGGCCGATTACTGCAGCCGAACCGTACACATACTCCAATAAATCATCGTAAGTTTCGTACTCCTGCACAGTTAAGTCCATAGTCATTGAGCGCAAAAATGCTTCAAAATGCTCATGTGGTATTTGAAATTTATTCACAGTATCAATGAGTGCACGCCCGATAGCATCATCGCTTACTCCTGATTTTAAGTCACTGAGAATTTTCTTACCCCAAATATCAAGCGCTTCAGATTTCTCTTGAGTGCTGAGTTCGGATTCTAAATCATCAACAATTTCATCGGCGTATCGAGCAAATCCATATAGGGCGTGAACGTACTGCCGTTTAGATTTAGGGAGTAATAAAGTTGCCAAGTAATAGGTTTTTCCATGCAAAGCATTTAATCTTTTGCACTCCGCATAAGATGCTTGGAGCTCATTCATTTATTTAACCGGACCAACAATGCGTTCGGCAGCAAGTCGTCCTGAGATTAAAACCATCGGAACACCAACACCTGGCTGCGTACCAGAACCGGCAAAAACAACATTTTCAATCCCTGCCGCCATATTGCGAGGCCTAAAGGGACCGGTTTGGAAAAATGTATGTGCACTAGCAAATGGTGCACCGCGTTCCATCCCTTGGGCCTGCCAATCTAATGGAGTAGTTAATACCTCGGTTTCAATTGCATCGCCAAAGCCGGTGTAACCTCGTTTTTCTAACGTCTCTACCATGTGATCTCGGTATGGCTTCGCCTGAGTAGTCCAATCAATATCGGCATCGAGATTTGGAGTTGGGAAAAGCACATAGTACGAATTCTTACCTGGAGGAGCCAAGGAGGGATCATCTAATGATGGAATTGTTACTAACACACTTGGATCAGACATTAACTTCTTCTGCTTAATTAATTCATCAAAAACGCCATCCCATGATTCACCAAAATGGATATTGTGGTGAGCAGCGAAGTCATAGTTCTTTGAGGACCCGACTAGCAAGGTGACGCAAGAAGGTGAATAGTTCAATCGCTTTACCGACAGGGGAGTTTTACCCAACAAGTCTCGCCATGCCACAGGTAAATCTGGATTCAAAATAACAGCGTCACATTCAATACGCTGTCCATCTTCTGTAAGAACAGCTTTTGCTCGGCCATTGGATACTTCAACTTTTGAGACTGTAGTTCCATATTTGAATTCAACACCGTGTTTAGTTGCAGCAGCCGCAAGTGCACGAGGAACGGCGTGCATTCCTCCCTTAGGAAAGAAGACACCATTGACAGAGTCCATGTATGCAATGACGGCATAAATTGCAAGAGCTTGCTGAGGGCTGACACCCGCATACATAGCTTGGAACGAGTAAACCTTTTGTAGTCGTGGGTCCTTCATAAATTGACTGACTTTAGGCGCTAAACGACGAAATCCACCCAAGGCTATTAAGCGCGCAAGGTTGGGGGTAAGTAAGTTTAGAGGTGAGTCAATGTTGCGATCAATAAAATCATTCATTTCGTATTTGTATAGCTTTGTTACGAAATCGACATACCGCGCATATCCCGCAGCTTCACTTGGACTAATTTTTGCAGCTATCTCCGCTTCCATTTCCTGCGTATTTGCATGCACATCAAGTTGAGAGCCATCTGCATAGTAAGCACGGTACAAAGGAGCAACAGGTTTTAGTTCCAACCAATCCTTCATATCCTCACCTACGCAACTAAAAGCATCTTGAATGAGTGATGGCATAGTTAAAACAGACGGCCCAGTATCAAAGGCGTAACCGTCTTTATTGAGGAGGCCATTTCGTCCACCCGGCACCAGCTCACGTTCAATGACAGTTACTTTTCGACCAGCACCCGCTAATCGCAGGGCAGCGCTCAGTCCGGCTAATCCCGCACCAACGATTACGACATGATCCGTTGGACCCTTTACCCGTGCGACCATTTATGTGCTCCTCTTTGTTGCAATTTTAGCTAATTCAAGCAGTAACGGATGAGCAGCTGGCGCAATAAGTTCATTCTCAGCCGCTCGAAGAGCCTCATCAGTGAGTTGATCAATCATTGTTTCGAGTTTTTCTTTAGCTCCCGTTGAGACAATAATCTCTTGTAAAACAGAGATTCCATGAGAATCCAATTCTGCTGCACCAAAGTATTTTCTACTTTCTTCACGCATCACTTCGCTGCATGCGGCATCCGTTAGCGCAATAAGCACTGTACGTTTTCCTTCACGCAAATCATCGCCTGTGGGCTTACCCGTAACGCTTGGATCACCAAAAACACCCAATAAATCATCACGATATTGAAATGCTTCGCCAAGGGGAAGTCCGTATGCAGAAAGGGCCGCGAGTAGTTCGGGAGATTGATTCCCTGATAGCGCAGCTCCGATATGAAGTGGGCGTTCAATCGTGTATTTTCCTGATTTGTAACGCGCTATTTTTTGCGAGCGAGGCAAGTTGGTAGTTTTTTGAGTTTGTTCATGAATATCCAAAAATTGTCCGGCCATTAACTCAACACGCATTTCATCGTGGATAGGAAGTACATCTTGCAACTGTATAGATGTAAGTCCCGCTGCATTGAGCATCTGGTTTGACCATACTAAAGCTAAATCTCCCAATAGCACTGCGGCGGCTAAGCCGTAAGCTGGGGCGAAACCCTCAAGCTCATCTTGGACATGCATAGATTCAAAGTGTCGATGTATAGAGGGCTTTCCTCTTCTGGTATCTGATCCGTCCATTAAATCATCATGGATAAGCGCACAAGCCTGCAATAACTCCAAACTTGCGATTGCTTTTATTGTTGGAGTTTGTGGATTAATGCCAGCACTTAGGCATCCGGTGTAAGCAAAAAGTGGCCTTAGTCTTTTTCCGCTGTCTAGCAGAAATGAAGACAATGAATGAGAGACTGGAATTAGGTCACTTGAAATGGTTTTTAGATAATCAGATTGCTGGGTCAGAAAACTTGCCAACTCAATCTCTACTGCATCACGAATCTCCTGCAATGCTGCCTTCGCCTCTAAACTCACTCCATAACGGTACCCGTTCATGGTGGTAGTTCGCACTTCGGAAAGCCCAGCAAGGGCTTGGCGAAAAAACAGACCCAAATCTCCGGTTAATATGTCCGGGACTTACGGCGCTTTCAAGGCTTCTATACTATGAGCAGCACATCATCCTCTAAAGAGATTAATGGAAACTTTAATAATGCTTACCAAAGAAGAGTTCTATGCAAAGTGGAGCAGTTTGCATAGCGATGCACCTGTCAGTGGGGTTGTTGCTTGGTGGCTTAAGATTTCATATCGTTTTGGATTAATTGCGACTTTATTGAGGATTTCCCCTAATGCTTTGACGATTCTTGGGCTTATAAGTGCGGTAATCACGGCTTTCACGGCAACTTCATGGTGGGCTCTAGTCTTTCTTGTATTTTCTCTCTTTTGTGATGGCATCGATGGCAGTGTTGCAATCTTCCAAAAGCGTGAGAGTGCTTGGGGTGCAACTCTGGATTCAGTTGTTGATCGAATAAGTGAGGCATTCTGGCTTTACGCCTTGTATGTGATTGGGATTCCTGCCTGGTTGGCTGTGTCTCTTTGGAGTGTTGCGGCATTTCAAGAGTATGCACGTGCCAAATTGAGTTCATTAAATGTTTCAGAGATTGGTGTCGTCACCCCGGCCGAACGACCAGTCCGTGCAAGTTTCCTTTTTGTCACTTTAGTAATGTTCCAGTTAAGTATTCCCGGGATTGAATTCGTTGCTTTTGGATTCTTTATTGTACAAATTGTAAGTTTTATTCTGGTTGTGCGTTTCGCCCGCTCACAATTGCATTAGCCACAATTTCACCACTCATCCCAACCAATGGAAGTCCGCCACCAGGGTGAGCTGAACCGCCAACACAAAAGAGGTTCTTTATGGGAGAGCGGTTTTTTGCTCGCATAAATGCGGCTCTAGCACCATTACTCGATGTCCCATAAATAGATCCGCCAGGGGCATTTGCTGAGGTTTCCAGATCTGCTGGAGTTCTAATTGTTAGAGATTCCAACCTTTCGCGAACGGGAATTCCTCTAGCTTCAATTTGATCGATAATCTTTTGTGCGTAATCTTTAGCAAATTTTTCGTCACTCCAATCAAATCCATTTGCCCCATGGAAAGGTGCATTTACCAGCACACTCCAACTTTCAAGATCAGGGTTTTTCACCATGGTTTCATCATCAGGAGAACAGATATAAATTGTTGGTTTATCTACGGGAGTTCTGTCATTAAAAATTGCGTTGAATTCAGCGTCATAATCTTCTGGGAACAAAATAGTGTGGTGACTCAATTTCGGACTTCCATTTTTACGCAGTCCCAAAAGTAATGTGAAACCAGCAATTGAGGCATCGGCAGTTTTTAAGTTTTTACGAACTTTCCTAAGCTTTTTATTTTCGCCT
>CANKCT010000004.1 GCA_947480465.1 Actinomycetota bacterium | reverse complement strand
TGCGCTCTGAGTGTTTTGTCTTTGGCATGCGCTCACTTAATTCGGTACGCACCTCACCTGCCAAATCTTCACTGTCAGTAACGAGGATTGCTGCTGCAATGACATCGTGCTCTGCCTGACTCATTAAATCTGCGGCAACATCTGCCGCGATAGCTGTTTTATCGGCCAGAATTGCTATCTCAGTCGGGCCCGCTTCTGAATCAATGCCAATGACTCCGCGCAGCGCACGTTTGGCTGCGGCAACATAAATATTTCCTGGACCAGTGACTAAATCACATTTTTCAATTAATCCATCCATGCCATAGGCAAAGAGTGCAATAGCTTGAGCGCCACCAACAGCATAAACTTCGGTTATACCAAGAAGTGCACAAGTGGCCAAAATAGTTGGGTGCGGAAGTCCACCAAACTCTTTCTGCGGTGGTGATGCGACGGCAATAGAGGTTACCTCAGCAATTTGTGCTGGAATAACGTTCATCATGACACTGCTGGGATAAACTGCGCGTCCCCCGGGGACATATAGACCTACGCGGTCTACTGGTATCCATTTTTCAGAAACCACTCCACCATCGACAACTTCAGTAAAAGTTTCACGACGCACTTGTGCTGAATGAACTTTTCTTATTCGCTCTATTGAAAGCTCCAGCGCTAATCTAATTTCTTTATCAAGATTGGCTAATGCAGAAGCCAAAGCAGCTTCAGGAACTCGAATACTAGGCGGTCTAACTCCATCAAACTCTTGGGCTAAATCAATTAAATCTGTCACACTGCCATTTTTGACTCTGAGTAAAATCGGTTCGATTAATCGCATAGCCTCTTTGACATCTAAAGCAGCCCGCGGGAGTTCGCTTTGGTATGCCATCTTCGTTAAATGACGCCCACGAAGATCTACGGTCCTGATCATTGTGCAATTGTAATGCTGGCCGAGTTACAGGTGGCGCGCAATTATGGGTTTAAACCAGGCAGTTAGGGCCCAAAATGGATTTCAAATCAGCGCTCAAACTTGGCGATGATGTCACCAAGGCATCAATCTTCATAAAAGTACTCTGGCCATTGTCATTGAGTTGCAGATGAACCTCACGTTTTCCAGGGTGGGTCCGCAAAATCTCCTTGATTCGATCAACAATTGGTGGGGTGCACTGTGAAATTGGAAGTGAAATCACTAGCGGTCCAGCTGGGCCAGTTGATATATCTGGGATCGACATTTCGAGCGCGGTAAAACGTAATGTGTCCTCTCGGCGATCGACTCTTCCGCGGATAGTAACGATTCTATCTTCGGTCAGAGACATTGAATACTGATTATAAGTGTTGGAGAAAAACAGGACTTCGAGTGCGCCTTCAAGATCCTCAACAGTGACTACCGCCCAAGACGCTCCTTGACGTGAAACTTTTCGCACCACGCTGGTAATTAATCCACCTATGGTAACGATTGATTCACTTTGAGCGCCGTCATCGGCTAGCTCGCTGATACTCATATCGGTATTAGCACGCAGAACATGCTCGACACCTAGCAACGGGTGATCAGATACGTAAAGACCTAACATCTCTCTTTCATAACTCAAGAGCATTGGTTTATCCCATTCGCCTTTAGGAATCTCTAAATCAAGGGATACGACGTGGCTAATTGACTCTCCGCCAAATAAATCAAATTGACCAATAGCCTCTGCACGCTTAGATTCAATTACTGAATCTATGGCTTCAAGATAAATAGCCATTAAGCCTTTACGGGAAGCATCCATCGAACCGAAAGCCCCAGCTTTAATAAGTGATTCAATGGTTTTTTTATTACACACTTGTGCATCTACTTTAGCCAAAAAATCACCAAAGGATGTGAAACGACCCTTAGCTTCGCGTGCTGCTTTTATTGAAGCAACCACTCCCTCGCCAACATTACGAATAGCTGCCAACCCAAAACGAATATCGATTCCACGCGGTGTGTACTCTGCATCAGATTCATTCACATCAGGTTCAAGTACTTTAATGCCCATACGTCGACACTCACTCAAATACAGCGCAGATTTGTCTTTGTCATCGCGCACACTTGTTAGTAGAGCGGCCATATATTCAGTTGGGTAGTTCGCTTTCAAGTAACCAGTCCAATACGAAACAACTCCATACCCCGCTGAGTGGGCACGGTTAAATGCGTAATCCGAAAAGGGAATCAACACATCCCAAAGTCTTTTTATCGCAGCAGTTGAGTAGCCATTAGCCTTCATTCCCGCCTCAAAGGGAACGTATTCTTTATCAAGGATGTTTTTATCTTTTTTACCCATCGCTTTGCGAAGTAAATCGGCACGACCTAATGAAAATCCAGCTACCTTTTGTGCAATCGCCATAACCTGTTCTTGATAAACAATTAATCCATAAGTGTCACCGAGAATCTCTTTGAGTGCATCTACGAGTTCAGGATGAATGGCATCTACAGGCTTACGTCCATTTTTGCGATCTGCATAGTTATTGTGTGCATTTTCGCCCATAGGGCCAGGGCGGTAAAGCGCGATTACCGCGGAAATATCTTGAAAAGAATCCGGTGACATGGCTCGCAGCAAGGCGCGCATTGGACCACCGTCTAGTTGAAAGACACCTAAAGTATCTCCTCGTGATAAAAGTTCATAAGTTTTCTCATCATCAAGAGGCAAGTCTTCTAAAATGACTTCAATTCCTTGATTAGATTTTATGTTCAGTAGTGCATCATCCAAGACCGAAAGATTTCGAAGTCCGAGAAAATCCATTTTGAGTAAACCAATAGCTTCGCACGCACCCATATCAAACTGAGTGATGATCGCGCCATCAGCTTCGCGTCGATGAATCGGAATGACATCAAGAAGTGGTTCGCGCGAGAGGATTACGCCAGCGGCATGCACTCCCCACTGTCGCTTCAAGCCTTCTAAGCCCCGTGCAGTATCAACCACTCTTTTTGAGTCAGGATCTGATTCGTAGAGTGTGCGAAATTCCCCAGCTTCACCGTATCTATCATCACTAGGGTTAAAAACTCCGCTGAGAGAAATGTCCTTTCCCATCACAGACGGGGGCAGAGCTTTAGTAAGTTTTTCACCGATGACATATGGATAGCCAAGGACCCGTGTTGAGTCTTTAATCGCCTGCTTAGATTTAATTGTTCCGTAGGTAATGATTTGAGCTACTCGATCTTCGCCATATTTTGTGGTTGCGTAGCGAATCATTTCGCTTCTTCGACGCTCATCAAAGTCTAAATCGATATCAGGCATTGAGATGCGCTCTGGATTGAGAAAACGTTCAAACAAGAGGCCGTGTTCCAGTGGATCGAGTCCAGTGATGCCGAGTGCGTAAGCAACTAACGAACCAGCTGCGGAACCTCGGCCTGGACCAACACGTATACCAACGGTTTTTGCATGAGCCACCAAATCTGCGACAACCAAGAAATAACCTGGGAATCCCATCTTTTCCATTACGCCGAGTTCATAAGTAAGTCGCTCGTGGTGCGCAGCAGTAACACGGGTTCCCATTCGCGCGATTAAACCGCGCTCGGCCTCTTTCTTTAGCCATGAGTCTTCAGTCTCTCCGATTGGAACAGTGAACTGTGGCAAAAGATTTTCGCCTTCGCGCAAGGTGACATTACAGCGCTCGGCAATAAGCAATGTGTTGTCACAACTCTCTGGAATTTCTTTGAATAGCTCACGCATTTGGGCCGCTGTTTTTACATAGAAGCTATCGTTATCAAACTTAAATCGTTTAGGGTCTGCCAGTGTTGATCCAGATTGAACGCACAACAACGCCTCATGAGCGGGTGCATCAGTCTGCAACGTATAGTGAAGATCATTTGTTGCAAGTAATGGCAAACCTAACTCTTTGCCAAGTTTCAGTAGATCAGCTTTTACTCGACTCTCAATATCGATTCCATGATCCATTACCTCTAAATAAAAATTATCCGCACCAAAAATATCTCGATAATCACTTGCCGCCTTAATGGCCTCTTTATAAGCCCCCATCCGCAAACGTGTCTGTATTTCACCGCCAGGACAACCTGTTGTTGCTATTAGTCCAGTTGAGTAAGCAGCCAAGATTTCTCGATCCATGCGAGGCTTGTAGTAATAACCCTCAAGGGATGCCAGCGATGACAGCCGAAATAGATTTGCAAGACCAACATTATTTTCAGCCAAAATAGTCATGTGGGTATATGCACCACCGCCTGAGACATCATCTTCTCCGCCGTCAGCCCATTTCACTCTCTTCTTTTCAAAGCGCGACTCTGGAGCGACATAAGCCTCAATCCCAATAATCGGTTTGACACCGGCTTTTTTCGCACTCTTGTAAAAATCAAATGCGCCGAAAACATTTCCATGATCGGTCATCGCAATTGCGGGCATTTCTTGCTTTGCAACTTCACTCATTAAGTCACCAATACGTGCAGCCCCATCGAGCATGGAGTACTCAGTGTGAACGTGTAAGTGAACGAAGTTATCGGTAGGCATAGTTGATATAAGGCTATTGCTTACGGCAGCACTGCATCTGAAAGCAACGCCAGCGATGCTGTGAGATCGGCGGGATAAGGGGCCGTGAAATTTAGCTTGGCCCGAGATATGGGGTGCTCGAAGCGAAGCTCTTTGGCATGAAGCCATGGACGCGACATTGCAAGGCTCTTGGCTAGCACTGGGTCTGCGCCATATGTCATGTCTCCTACCAATGGATGGCTAAGTGCCGAGAAGTGCACGCGAATCTGGTGTGTGCGACCTGTTTCAAGTTCGACCTTAACAAGAGAGACGGCGCGGTAGAACTCTATAACCTCATAATGTGTGATTGAGTCTTTTCCAGTTCCGACTACTGCAAATCGGTGGTCCTCTTTAGGATGGCGATCTATGGGTGCATCGATAGTGCCAGTCGTTGGATCCATATGCCCCTGAATTAATGCATGATAAATCTTTTCAACACTTCGAGTTCGAAATGCATCCTTTAAAACCGTAAATGCTCTATCACTTTTTGCAACAATCATTAATCCACTTGTTCCCACATCTAGCCTGTGAACAATGCCTTGACGTTCTGCTGCACCACTTGTTGAGATGACAAATCCAGCAGCACTCAATGCACCTACAACAGTAGGTCCTGTCCAGCCAGGGCTAGGGTGTGCGGCGCAGCCAACCGGCTTATTAATGACAACGATATCGTCATCTTCATAGACAATTTCAAGACCGTCAATTGGAGTTAATGGAATTGGAACTGAGTGAATAACTGCGGGCAAAAGCACCTCAATCACCTGTCCGGCACTAACTCTTTCAGATTTAACCATGGCCCGATTTGATGTTGTTATGTCACCATCTTCGAGGAGCTTTACCACTGCTGTTCGAGAAAGCCCCAAAACTCGAGTTAAAGCACTATCAATTCGCTCACCGGCAACACCTTCAGGAACAGCCAAAGTTCTCAGTTCTCGATCACTCATGACTTCAAATCCTTTTTGGTAATCGGAGAAATGTTGCGAACAGTTAAGTACATCGAAAGTCCGGCAGCGCAAACAATAGACGTATCAGCAACATTAAATATAGGCCAGTGCGGAAGTTGCATCCAATCGATCACGTGCCCTCGCAAAATGCCTGGCTCACGGAAGATTCGATCCATCAAATTGCCTAGAACCCCACCCATAACTAACCCCAAAACTACAGCCCAGCCTTTAGAAGTAATCTGCGGCGCGAAATAAACTATGACTATGAGCACAAATATTCCAAAAAGTGAGAGTAAAAATGTTGCTTCTGATGCAAATGAAAATGCTGCACCAGGATTTCTCACGAAAGTCAGTTGAAAGAAATCCCCTAAAATCTTTATTGAACCTCGATGAGATAACTGACTTACTGCCCAGGCTTTAGTAGCTAAATCGAGGATCCAGATAAACCAGGCAACACTTAAAAGTGTTCGCCACCTTTGCACTCTTAGCGCCGTTCTTCCTTCTGCTTGCACAGCATGCAGAGTGTTGCGCGAGGAAATACTTGAAGGCGAGCTTTGCCAATTGGATTTCCACATTCTTCACAAGAACCATAACGCTTGGAATCAATGCGATCGAGAGCTCGCTCTGTCTGCAAAACCATGTCACGTGCATTAATTACAAGTGACATTTCATGCTCACGTTCAAAAGTCTTTGTGCCGGCATCAGCTTGATCATCTCCAGCGCCTTCACCTGATTCCTGAATAAGGGAGTCCATCTCAAGTTCAACAATTGATAACTCATGACGAAGTCGCTCTAACTCTTTTGAAATGTCGGTACGAATAGCTTTTAATTCTGCGGGCGTCCAAGGTGTTTCTGTATCACTCACGACAATTGGAGTAGGAGCGGTTTTTATCGGTTTTAATGGAGCTACTTTTTTCCCACTTTTGACCGGGCGTGGTGGCGGCGGCATCACGAGTCGTCGCTCTTCAATCACTGGTGCTGCTATCGGCGCACTTACAGTTGAGACTGAAACGGTTTGAGAACTTTCATCAACCGTCAGAGTTGTTTTAGTTGTGGATGCCTTAGCCGCTGGCGCTTTTTTCACTGGGATTGATTTCACCGCACTCTTTTTCGCAACCGCTTTTTTAACCGGAGCTTTCTTTGCAGGTGCCTTCTTTGCCGCAACCTTCTTTACCGCCTTTACTGGGGCTTTCTTTGCGGCTGCCTTCTTAGCTACCTTCTTCACCGCACTCTTGGCAGGAGCTTTCTTGGCGGCGGCTTTTTTTACTGTCTTCTTCGGCATGACGCGAACCTTATTCCGATTGCACCTTGTATACCAACTGCGCCACGAGAGTTTTCAGGGGCGAGATGGCCTAGACTGGTCCCACTAACTGAATATGAGCGTTGACGGGGCCATCACCTCACGAGCTCGCTGGAAGAACTGAGTTAAAACTCACTTAGAACCGGCATGGTTAGTACTTTAAGTGGCGCGTTTTGGCGCAAGGCGGGTGGTACCGCGCTCTCTACGATCGTAGCGAGCGTCCCTCCAGAAGATTTATTTCTTGGAGGTTATTTCTATGGTGTTTCGAGCAATCTCTGCAGCAGTGGACCTGCCTGCCGTTGAACACGAAATTTTAAAGTTCTGGCGCGAGAACGAAATTTTCCATAAGACCGTAGCGGCACGTTCTGGTGCGTTGCCATGGACATTTTACGAAGGCCCTCCGACTGCTAATGGAATGCCTGGAACTCATCACATTGAAGCTAGAGTATTTAAAGATGTTTTTCCTCGTTTTCAAACAATGAAGGGAAGACATGTCACAAGAAAGGCGGGTTGGGATTGCCATGGATTGCCTGTTGAAATTGCAGTCGAAAAAGAGTTAGGTTTTAATGGAAAAGGAGATATTGAAGGTTTTGGCGTTGCAGCTTTTAACGAAAAGTGTCGCGAATCGGTCCAACGCCATGTGAGTGCATTTAGTGACATGACGAATCGAATGGGTTTCTGGGTCGATTTCGATGAGGCTTATTGGACAATGTCACCTGAATACGTCGAGAGCGTTTGGTGGTCTCTTAAAGAAATTTGGAAAAAAGGTTTGCTCGTACAAGATCATCGCGTTGCACCTTACTGCCCCCGCTGCGGAACCGGTTTATCTGATCACGAACTTGCACAGGGTTATGAGACAGTAACTGACCCATCCGTATATGTCAGATTTCCCGTTACATCAGGTGAGTTTGCCCAAATTAATGCATCATTTTTGGTTTGGACTACCACCCCATGGACGTTGGTATCAAATACTGCAATCGCAGTAAATCCAGATGTTGACTATGTAGTTGTTGAAGTCACCGTGGATGAACAAGCAGAGATTTTAATTGTGGCAGAAGCTCTCATCGAAAGCATCAAAGGCGAAAAAAGGGTTATCAAAAAGCTACAGGGTAAAGAACTTGAGCACACTTCCTATAAGCGACCTTTTGATTTTGTCGAAATTCCAGAATCTCACTACATAGTTTTGGCAACGTATGTGACCACAGAGGATGGAACTGGTTTAGTCCATCAATCGCCAGCTTTCGGTGCAGATGACTTGGCCGTATGCCGCGCCTACGGTTTACCAGTCATCAATCCAATAGCACCTGATGGTACTTTTCTTAAAGACATCCCAATTATTGGCGGATTATTCTTTAAAGATGCCGACAAAATACTTGTTAAAGAATTAAAGAACAGTGGCGCTCTCTATAAGCATCAACCTTATGAGCATTCATATCCGCATTGCTGGAGATGTCACACAGCACTTATGTATTACGCGCAACCATCTTGGTACATACGTACAACTTCCATTAAGGATGCACTTCTGCGAGAAAATGCTTCAACTGATTGGCACCCTGAAACCATTAAAGATGGACGCTACGGTGATTGGCTCAATAACAATATCGATTGGGCGCTTTCCCGTAACAGATATTGGGGTACTCCCCTTCCAATTTGGCGTTGTGAAAACAAACACGAAATATGTGTTGACTCTTTAAAAGAGTTAGGAGAGCTATCTGGTCAGTCTCTTTCAAATTTAGATCCCCATAGACCATTCGTAGATGACATTGTCTTTCCATGTGCCCAATGTTCAGAGATGATGAGACGAGTTCCAGAAGTAATCGACTGCTGGTATGACTCAGGCGCTATGCCATTTGCCCAGTGGGGGTACCCTCACAAGGAGGGTTCAGTCGAAAAATTTAAAGCTTCATACCCGGCTGACTTCATCTGTGAAGCAATCGATCAAACTCGAGGTTGGTTTTACACGCTGATGACAATTGGAACTCTTGTCTTTGATAAATCATCATATAAAACGGTTCTCTGTCTTGGACATATTTTAGATAAAGATGGTCGCAAGATGAGCAAGCATGTTGGAAACGTTATTGAGCCAATGGCGCTGATGGATCAACATGGCGCCGATGCTGTTAGATGGTACATGCTGGCGGCAGGCTCACCTTGGGCTGCACGTCGTGTTGGACATGATGCAATTAATGAAGTCGTTCGTAAAACTCTTTTAACATATTGGAATACGGTTTCATTTCACGCCTTATATGCAAAGGCTTCAGCCTTCGAATTAGCTCAAGCTCCAGCACTTGCACAACGTTCATTGATGGATAAGTGGATTATCTCTGAGCTCAACAAATTAATCTTAGAAGTGGATTCTGCTTTATCAGAATTTGATTCTCAAAATGCAGGACGTGCCCTGGCACGCTTCATCGATGATTTATCTAACTGGTATGTAAGACGTTCGCGGCGACGCTTTTGGGATGGCGACGTAGCGGCAATGGCAACACTTCATGAATGCTTGGTAACACTCACTCAATTGCTTGCCCCAATGGTTCCATTTATTACTGAACAAGTTTGGCAAGAACTTGTAAGACCTACCAACTCGGTTGCCGTTTCATCTGTACACCTCTCTGATTTTCCTGCCGTAGACGCCTCGGCAATTGATGAAGAGTTAAGCCAACAAGTTGCCTTGACCCGACGCATAGTAGAACTAGGTCGAGCATCACGCGCTGAATCTGGAATAAAGGTCCGCCAACCACTAGGCAGAGCATTGATCGCAGCCAGCGGCTGGGCTTCACTACCTCAACAAATGCGTGAGCAAATTGCAGATGAACTTAATGTTGTCGCGCTAGAAGATATTGCAAATGCTGACGGCGACCTCGTAGATATTTCTATCAAGGCCAATTTTAAAAGTTTAGGTGCCAAATTTGGTGGGGCAGTACAGGAGATTGCGAAGGCGATTGCTGTCGCGGATGCCCCAACACTTGTGAAGACTCTCCGTAGCTCAGGTTCCACCACTGTTGGGCAGTGGCAGATCGATCTAGAAGATTTAGTCATTACGGAAGTTCCGAAAAGTGGCTGGACAGTTGCGTCTCACGATGGCGAAAGTGTCGCTCTAGATTTAGAACTAACGCCTACGCTCATTTTGGCGGGACATGCCCGCGAAGTTGTTCGCTTTATCCAAGAGCGACGCAAAAGTGATGGTCTTGAAATTTCCGATCGAATTTCAATAGTTTGGAATGCATCTACTGAGATTATCTCCGCAATCGACATTCACTCATCACATATACAAGAAGAAGTCCTCGCAATTTCCATGGTGCGTGATGAGACTTTAACTATCAATGAAAGTGAATTTGGTTTAACTGTGGTTCTGACTAAAGCCCTCTGACGAAACCAATGAGCAGCTGAATTCCAAAAAAGAGAACGATGAAGCTCATGTCCAAACTGACAGCACCTAAGCGCAGTGGTGGAATATATCGACCAACAAAGCGCATAGGCTGATCCGTTATAGCGTAAATAGCCTCAACTAAATAAAGCGATATCCCGCTTGGCTTCCAATTGCGCGCAAACATTCTGACATAATCTAAAATGAGCCGACCCAACAGCGCGAATAAAAAAATTTCTAGAAGGGTTGCAAGTACCGAACCTAACCGCATGAGATTTTAACTCTGGTTAAAAAAACTAGCTTGCGCTGCAGCTGATTTATCTTCGGTGCTGACGTGAATATTGGCTGGCGAGATTAAGAAAACCTTCTTAGTAACTCTCTCGATAGTCCCGTGCAAACCAAAAGCCAGTCCGCTTGCGAAGTCCACTAAACGTTTGTGCTCAGACTCGTCCATCTCGGTTAAATTAATTATCACTGGATTTCCTTGGCGAAAATGTTCACCGATTGTACGAGCCTCATTGTAGAAACGAGGATGCAAGGTAATGATTCGATCCAATACCGGCAAATCCAACTGTGGAGCTGCTTCTAGCGTTGACGTTAGTACAGGGGACACTGGGCTGCGCGGCTTGATTCGCACCTCGCTAGAAACTGGTACGGCAGGAACCTGTGATTTCAGCGGGGCATCAAACTCCGGCTCATCCATCAGCCCTAAATAACTTGCGATTCGCTTCACTGCATTAGCCATGCCCGTACGCTACCTGTCCGTCTACCGAGAACCCAATATTTGGCTGCCAATTCGCACATGTGTCGCGCCGTGGGCGATAGCCGTTTCAAAGTCCCCACTCATTCCTGCAGAGAGCGCAGAGGCAGCTGGAAATTCACTAATAAATGCCGAATGAATAGCATGTAACTCAGAAAAGGCCACATTTGGTTCGACGCCGAGTGGTGCTACCGCCATCAGTCCGACCAAATGATGATTCGGATCTTCCTCAACTTTTTCTGCCAGAGGATAGAGGGATTCGACCACCACTCCCCCACGATTTTGACTTCCATCCAAGTTTACTTGCAAGAAAATATCTATAGAGTGACTTGCGACTCGTTGAATTATTTCAAAATGGCGAGCATCGTCGAGTGAGTGAATTACGTGGGCCCATGAACAGATCGATTTTAGTTTATTGCTCTGGATTTGACCTTGAAAATGCCATCTTGCGGCAATCTCAGGAGCTTTAGTCCGTGCATCATCATCGCGATTTTCGCCAAAATCGTTAACTCCGAGTCCATTAAGTATTTGGACATCACTGAGCGGAAAAGTTTTAGTAACCACTATCAGCGATATCTGATTGTGGTCCCTGCCTGAATTAAGTGAGGCAGTACTAATTCGAGATTTTATATCAGACAAGTTTTGTGTTAACTCTTCTTTGCGCGTTATAGCCATATAACTCCGGCATTTCGACCTGTTATTTTCTGTCGGCGATATGAAAAGAACAGTTCATTTTCGAAAGTGCACTCCACTGATGCTTCGAAGGTAACTCCTTGGGAAACTAAATCCCCAATGAGTGCTCTGGGAAGATTCAGGGCCGGTGTAGATTTTTTTGTCTGAGCAGCAGCAAGAGGATGAGTCCGCAAAACATCCCCAGACATTGCTTCCGGCACTTCGTAGCACTCTCCACAAATTGACGCCCCAAGTTGCGCGTGAATCTGGCCAGCTCCCAGTCTTCGCATCTCATCAATAACTTTGAGTGCAATTAAATTTGTTAGGCCTCTTCTTCCAACATGTACAGCTGCCACCACGGTTGAAGATGAAAGAAGTAATGGAATGCAGTCAGCGACTAAAACTGCTAACGATAATCCTGGAGTTGTTGTAATGAGCGCATCACATGTTGGATCTACATCACTCAATGATTCGACTACAACGAATGCATCTCCATGAACTTGGTTCATAAACTGAATGGGCATAGTTGAACTCGCGAGGGAATTCCGGTTTTTTTGCACTTCTTCTGGGCTGTCTCCTACATGTAATGCCAGATTAAATGATTCGTAAGGCGCAAGGCTAGAACCTCCACGCCGATCGGTGAAGATTGTCGGCAAGGCAAATTACTTCATGAAGTCAGGAACATCGATATCTTGTTCATCTTCAGAAACGAGTTCTTCAAATGTGACACGTCGACGCGGTGTTGAGTCATCATCGAGATCTAGTGCCACCGATATTGGATCATTCGCTGCAATTGGATCTGCTTGGCCATTCAGTGTAGATGCATCGATGATCGGTGTAGATACCCGCTTTGGTTCTCCGCCCTCAAAGCCTGCTGCTACTACTGTTATTCGGACTTCATCCCCTAAAGCATCATCAATGGTCGTTCCAAAAATAAATTTAGCATTTGGGTGAACTGCTGCCTGTACAAGTTCACATGCTTCATTAACTTCAAAGAGTCCAAGGTCAGAGCCACCAGAAATCGAGAGAAGAACTCCCATAGCACCATCAATAGATGCCTCTAGCAGCGGAGAGGAAATTGCTAACTCAGCTGCGCGAAGAGCTCTGTTTTCACCGCGAGCAGAACCAATACCCATGAGCGCTGAACCTGCTCCTGACATCACCGCTTGAACATCTGCAAAGTCAAGGTTTATCAAACCAGGTTGTGTAATTATCTCGGTGATTCCTTGCACGCCTGAAAGTAAAACTTGATCTGCACTTTTGAAAGCATCTGCCAACGTAATTGTGCGATCGGAAATCGCAAGTAAGCGATCATTTGGGATAACAATTAATGTATCAACCTCGCTGCGCAACGCTTCAATACCAATCTCTGCTTGAGCAGAGCGCAACTTTGCTTCAAATGAAAATGGACGTGTAACAACACCAATTGTCAACGCACCTAGTTCTCGTGCAATCTTTGCGACAACCGGAGCTGCTCCAGTACCTGTGCCACCACCTTCACCAGCGGTAACAAAAACCATATCTGCTCCACGCAAAATCTCTTCAATATCTTCAGCATGATCAAGTGCTGCAGATTTTCCTTTTTCAGGATCCATTCCTGCACCGAGACCACGAGTTGTTTTGCGTCCAATATCTAACTTAACGTCGGCATCACTCATCAATAAGTGCTGCGCATCCGTATTAATCGCAATGAACTCGACGCCTTTGAGACCAACGTCAATCATTCGATTAATTGCATTTACTCCACCGCCACCAATGCCAACAACTTTGATGACTGCTAAATAATTTTGCGGTGAAGCCACTTTTTTCTCCCTTGTGAACCATAAACCTCTACTTGAGCCTTATTTTTCAATGTTTTTGTATAAGGCGACCGTAAAGTGCGAACGCTTGTTAAGCAAACACCGACTCGATTTATTTGTGTCGTGTCGAAAGTATGAACTATTTAACAATTGGCGCGTGCGGCGCTGATAGATCGATTCTAAGAATTTTCTGATTCTCTGGTCGAGCAATTAAAGCTGCAAACACCTTTGCCTTGAGTTCATTTTCTTCATTTCGTCCCCACAAGACTTCAATTTTCTGACTGGCATTCCAGATTTCCAGCACATAAGAATCTGTTCGAATGATTTTCACCAGAATAATTCCTTTGGTGATTTCAACTGGGAGTGTCTTGAAAAACATAGCCGCCTTGACGGCTTCATCGATTGATGGGCCTTGGATTCGAGGTAATTGCGCTATTCCAGCTCCATTGAATTCAAAACTTGCTCCCTCTTCATCAATAGCACGTTTATTAAACATGGCGATTGGTGCTCTCTCATTCAGGGTTATTGAGACTTTGCCGCTCAGCCAATTTCTTGAGATTTCTGCATTTTTTACCCACTCAATTTTTTCATACGTTGCGATGATCACTCGAGGCTCTACACGAGCCAATTTTTCGCCAATCTGAATCAGAGATGGGACAGTTTTATTAGTGCCAATTACTTCAACTGAACTCACCGTGAATAAGGAGGACCAACCCAAGGCATATGTTAGAGCGGCAAAAACTATGAGTGTGACAGCAATTATCAGGGAACGTTTTTTCATTTAACCAAAACGTCGAATCAATCCATCGACTATAACTGGTGCCAATGAACTCACGTCTCCAGCACCTAATGTAATAATCACATCTCCTGGTTCTGCCAAATCTACGACGCTGTCAGTAACTTCTATAAAATTCGGAATGTATTCACCTTTGGTCATTGCCTCTGTGATTAATCGTGATGTGACACCTGGAATTGGTTTTTCACTTGCAGCATAGACTTCGAGAACTATTGCTCGATCAGCAAGTGAAAGTGACTGCGCAAATCCTGTAGCAAAAGCCGCAGTTCGAGAATATCTATGCGGTTGGAAGATAACAATTAAGCGCCCATCGCCAGCAAATCTGCGTGCTGCTCGCAGAGTCACATCAATCTCTGTCGGGTGATGGCCATAGTCGTCTATTACTCTGACGCCATGCACGGTACCTTTGATTTCAAAACGGCGGCCAGTTCCTCGGAAAATTGATAATCCATGTATTAAGTCCGATGCACTGAATCCGAGTTGCAGACCTGTGGCCAAAACAGATGCAGAATTGAGCAAATTATGGTGGCCTGGAACTTGAAGTTCTATATATCCAATAGTTTTTCCATGCCAAATTGCGCGAGCTCGAGAGCCCATTGCCAATAGTTCGATTGAATCAATCGTTAAATCACTCCCCTCCCGGACGCCATAGGAGATACATGTGAGCCCCTCAATCTTTTTCACTAAGGCAACAGCGCCTTCATCATCGGCGCAATAAGTCAAAAAACCATTTCTATTAATTGTTTGGGCAAATTGATTAAAGGCATCTGATACTTCTGCAGGTGTAGCAAAGAAGTCGACATGATCATGTTCTATGTTTGTCACAATCGCGGCGAAAGGGTGATATTCCAGAAATGAGCCATCTGATTCATCAGCCTCTGCAACAAAAATCTTGCCAGTTCCACGATGAGCATTCGATCCGGAGGCAGTGATTGTTCCGCCGATTGCAAATGAAGGATCAGCCGCACAGCTTTGCAGAGCTACTGCCAGCATCGAGGAAGTTGTTGTTTTACCATGGGTTCCAGCAACTGCAATACTTGTGGAGTCTGACATAAGAATAGAAAGTGCTGCTGCGCGAGTTAGAACTGGGATATCAAGTTTATGTGCCATTTCCAACTCAGGGTTATTTGCTGATATTGCGCTTGAGTAAACTACACAATTAGCACCTAAAACATTTGACACCGAATGTGACGTGGAAATTGTTGCACCTAGTGCAATGAGTGCTTTCACAACCGAGGAATCTTTTGCATCTGATCCGCTCACAATAATCGAATGGGACAACGCTATTCTTGCTAAGCCACTCATTCCCGCTCCACCGATACCAATGAAATGAACGCGTTTTCCAATGAGCGACGAAAGTGTTGGTCTCATTTTTGACCCATTGCATGCTCACCCAAAGCAACAATTTTTGAAGCAGCATCTAGTTCTATTCCGGATCCATCGACAGGTGAGGCCTGCGATTGGGAAAGGAGCTCATCTATATGGTTCAGCAAATAATTAG
>CANKCT010000003.1 GCA_947480465.1 Actinomycetota bacterium | reverse complement strand
TACGCGGATAGGATCGATGATTCTATGAGTTACTGAGCCATTATTGTCGGCATATCCAATAGAGAGCGATTTTTCTTCTTGAATGAATCTAAGCACTAGATCCATAGTCTCATTCGCTGTGCTTCTTGGTAATGCACCCAGGGCTTCATTTGCCACTTGCCGTAATCGTGTTTGTTTATGACTTGATTTTTCACCAGTTCGAATAGAGCGTAAAGCATTGGTCAAAAGCTCTGGAGTTGGAGTTTCAATCTCACCAATAACGCGAGGTGGTCGCGGCTTAGTTTGAGCACGATTAGATCGAGGCCCACTTAATAGCAATCCATTAGAAGATTCAGCCGAGGGAATATATCCGCAGTCTCTCAAAAGGCGCATTGCATCTATGGCATCGTGGTCACACACAATTACTTCAGGTGCGATTCGTCTGAGTGAGAGAACATCTAATTTCTTGTCATTCATAATCTGTGCAATGAGAGCTGTATCTTCACACCGTATAAATGAAGAAGTATTTCCTACTCGCAACTTGCCATGCTTTTTTGCAACATCGGCGATTAGATATTCAAGCGGCTGAGGCATTGAAGTTTTTGAAGTCTTACTCAGAAAAGCTTTTATCTCGTCGCCCGTTTTACCATGATCTAAAGCACGCCGAATTGTTGCTTCGCTAAAGCGATACACGGTTGCACCACCGCGACTTTCAATTTCTGCCATGATTGCCAACTGCTGTGAAATTTCATGTTCAAGCGGACCTGGTGCAATAGCTGTATTGTCACTTTGAATCAGGATGTGATCGACGGTCTTTGGTAAGTCTTCATTAATAATGTTTAGATCTTCACCGCCTAGAAATCCAACCCCATATTTTGAAATTGCACCTTGTCCAGTGATTCCGAGCCACTCGGCTTCGCGCAAAGTCCAGGTAGATAAGTCTTCTTGTGAAGTACGACGTGCTGGTGCTCGCCATGCCATGAGTGCGTTAAATGAGGCTAGATCGGGTGCTATAGAAGGGTTCTCACTAAGAATCGAAAGAACAAGAGAACGCACTCGGGACGCGTTTACTCGGTCAAGCTCGGGTCCTAGTGCTGCGACATTCTTAGCTTCGGCTCTACCGACTAATCCACTCACCCGAGAAGTTACTAGCCACGTAGATGCAATGGCTTGCCAACGGTCTGCAGGTGATTGCATTAGCCAAATATCAAACTTATTGCTGGGCATGATTCGATCATCAGCATCGAAACTTATTAGCGAGGTTAAATAGGCAAGTTCAGTTATGAATGCTGCACATGATTCATCTACTCCAAGGTGGTTAGCGATAATTTTCAAATCTCGAACACCTAATCCGCCAGCACGAAGCGCATCGGCAGGTTCTTCAGCCCAGAAATTTAATAGCTCTTCAACCCAGCGCAGCACTGTAGAAATATTTGCGATTGCTGCAAGATTAACTTGACGATCATCCCGCTTCGCGCCACTTAGAATCGGTGCTTTAACTAAATTCTCTTTATGAGTTTTTCCTCCACGCAGATATAAACCAACTTCTCTGGGCAAAATTACTGTGCGCTGATCTAATGGAAGTAAAAACTTTCGCTCAAGAAGCCAAGCAACTCCTGCTCCTGGGTTCTTGATATCTCCGACGCTTCCACGAGGAGGTCCCCAAATAAGTCTTTCTAATACTTTTTTTGCTTCGGCAGGTGCGTTATCTAATTCTTCTAACTTTAGTTTTATCATTGAAGTGGGCCCAAGACCTGCGGGCTCACTACCGATCACATCTCGAAGTTGTGATGGAAGGCGCATACCGTCATCTGATGGGTAAACGAGTCCTATTGAAATGAGATGTACAAGGGCTTCTGCAGCGGCTTTATCGGTGAGTGCAACGAGTGCTTTTTGCGTGAAAGGTTCATTCAGCGCTCCTGCTGCTTCCAACACTTGAAATTGCCAATGATTAAGCGAATCAATTGCCCGGGCCAAACTTGGAGCTGAGCAAGCACGTACAGCCAAAGATGCGATATCTGGTGGTACTGGAGTGATGAGATCGGGACGCGCAGAAAACAACGTTAAAAACGCAGCATCATCAATGCTACGTAAGTAGTCGGAGAAAGAGCGCATTTCCATAACTTGCTTACATTAGTGCGCTTTAGTACTTATTGGGTAATCAGCGCGACTTTCTGCGGGGAGTCAGCCATGTGGCAAGGGCAGCAAGGCGCACCACAATAGGGGAGAGCGCGCGACCAATAAACCGCGCACGACGAAAATCATGTATCGGCCAACCCTCAGCCATCGCACGCAATCCTAATATCGCATCTGGATTTATCGCAGATGGATTTCCTACAGATTGCAACAGCGGCAAATCGTTGTTGCTATCGGAGTATGCATAACAGTCGTCAAGATTAAAACCTTCACGTTTTGCCAACTCTGTAATTGCAGTCGCCTTTTCTTTTCCGTGCAGCAAAGGGCCAACCATGGCACCTGTGTAAGATCCATCTTTTATTTCAGCTTTACTACCGAGAGCTCCAGTGAAACCCAAACGCTGAGCGATAAGCACTGCCATATCCTCAGGTGCGGCAGTCACTAGCCATACCTCTTCTTTGTTTGCAAGATGTTTTTGGGCAATATCTATTGTGCCTTGCCAAATAGCAGGAGATACAAATTCATCATAAATCTCTTGTGCAATCGCCTCGATATCTTTCACGCTGTGCCCACCAATAAAATCAGTCGCAGATTTTTGAAAGCGCGCGATTTCTTCCTTGTTCTCTTTTCCCGTTAAGCGAAATCTCAGGTTAGCTAGCACAAAGCGAGAGATGTCCTTTTTCGTGAAGTAACCACGTTGATACATGCCTCGACCTAAAAAATAGATCGTTGAGCCACGAATCAGCGTATTATCGACGTCGAAAAAGGCTGCTCGTTTCGCCGTGAGTGCCATGTCACTACCTTAACTAACTTGCTTCATATGTGAGGCTTTATGATTGCGCAATGAGCTCTTCGGTCCATGTGATTCGTCACGGTGAAGTAGAAAACCCAGGCAAAATTCTCTATGGTCGTCAACCGGGTTGGACTCTTTCTTCACGGGGTCAAGAAATGGCTCAGGTATTAGGCGAGTGGTCGAAATCAATTGACCTTGGAGCGCTGCACGTTTCACCACTTCAACGGGCACAGGAAACGGCAGCTCCAATTTCGCTAGCTCATGACATTGCAATTACAACCGATGAGCGATTAATCGAAGCGGCAAATGTATTTGAGGGTAAAGCTTTTGGTGTTGGTGATGGTGTCTTACGCCATCCAGCCGCATGGCGGTATTTATGGAATCCATGGCGACCATCATGGGGTGAACCATACGATGAACAGATAAACAGAATGCTTGCTGCAGTTTTTGCTGCACACAAAAGCGCGCAGGGCAAAGATGCAATCTGCGTTTCTCACCAACTCCCTATTTGGATTCTGCGAAGTGCAATCGAAAGTCGACGTTTATTGCATGATCCTCGAAAGCGTGAATGCACTTTAGCTTCGGTGACGAGTATTCACTTTGATGATGAAGGACTAATCTCTGGTCTCACTTACTCTGAGCCTGCACGCCACTTATTGCCAGAGAAATAAAATGAAGCGCACTTATCGATTTCTTCCACTTCTACTTACTGTATTTTTGATAACTAGTTGCAGTGGTGGTGGAAATTCAAGTTCACAAGAGAGTTTTGTATCTGGAAATGGATCCGTGACATTCATAAAGTCCGACAACAGGATTCAAGCACCTGCACTAGCTGGAATGACTTTATCTGGAACAAACTATTCCCATGGTTTTGGCAAAGTCACTGTAGTAAATGTCTGGGCTTCTTGGTGTGCACCGTGCCGCGCAGAGATTCCAGCACTCATTGCCCTATCAAAAAAATATAGCGATGTAACTTTTATTGGAATTCTCACGAGAGATAATCCACCAACCGCTGAAGCTTTTCAAAGGCGATTTAGCATTCCGTATCCAACTTTGATTGATGACTCGATTTTACTTGGGTTTAAAGGGTCGCTACCTGCAAATGCAATCCCAACCACAGTTATTATCGACCGTAGTGGAAAAGTTGCTGGACGAATATCAGGTGTAGTCACTGTGGCATCCTTGACGGATTTGATTGAAAAAGTGAGTGCAGAATGAAAGAATTCTTTGTTGAACAGATTCTTAGTGGTTACTTAATAGTTGCAATTCCAATTGCTTTTATTGCAGGTTTGATTTCTTTTATATCGCCTTGTGTTCTACCACTTGTGCCCGGATATATATCTTTTGCGGCAGGATTTTCGTCTAGTCGAGGGAAAATATTCATTGGCTCAACATTATTTGTCATGGGTTTTTCAGTTGTATTTATCTCATATGGAGTATTTTTTGGTGGAATTGGTAACGAACTCGTCGCGCGCGAAGCACTGATTTCACGCATTCTTGGTTTACTGACAATTTTCCTTGGACTCATATTCCTAGGAAAGTTTCCAATGACTCCTACATTACGACCAAGGATTAAAACCACAGGTGGACTCATCGGTGCACCCCTTCTTGGATTTTTGTTTGGAATTGGTTGGACTCCCTGCATTGGTCCAGCACTTGCTGCTGTACAAACTTTGGCATTTCAAGAGTCAAGTGCTTTACGTGGTGCAGTGCTTTCACTTGGTTACTGCCTAGGTCTAGGTATCCCATTTATTGCTTCGGGGCTTTTTCTAGATCGCTCTGTAAAACTTCGTAAATTCCTTGTGCAACAAGGGGAGTCAATATCAAAAATTGGCGGAATATTTCTCATTACTATCGGAGTTTTGCAAGTCACTGGTACTTGGGGACAGATAATGAATTCTCTACGTGCACTTATCTCTGATTTTATTCCGGTTGTCTAGATGACCAATAACGTGCAGCTTCCAGAGCTCGATAGTGTGGGCTTATTACGATACGGATGGCGTCAGCTGACAAGCATGCGTACCGCTTTAATTTTGCTCTTACTTTTAGGTATTGCTGCGATACCTGGCTCACTTATTCCACAACGGACACAAAATCCCATTGCAGTGAGTGCGGCTTTTAAAAGCTCGCCCGAACTTTCCATCTGGATGGACCGCCTATCGCTCTTTGATGTTTATGGATCCCCATGGTTTAGTGCAATTTACATCCTTCTCTTCATTTCACTTATAGGTTGTGTCCTTCCTCGAACTTTTGAGCATTTTCATGCAGCTCGCGCACTTCCACCTGCTACTCCTAAAAATCTGAACCGAATGGAGTTCTATGCGAGTTGGCCTGCTAGAGGAAATGAACTAGATGCAGCCCGGATTTGGTTTAAGTCACAGAGATTTAGAGTAATAGAAAAAGATGGATCAATATCAGCTGAGAAAGGTTATTCGCGCGAAACCGGAAATCTCTTTTTCCATCTCGCGCTAATTTTAATTTTACTTGGTATCTCATTTTCATCTTTGTTTGGGATGCGTGGTGATGCAATTCTTAACGTAGGTGAAAGATTCGTAAATACTCCAACTAGTTATGATTCACTTTCATATGGGAAACTCTTTAGCGAAGGAAAACTAGAAAGTTTTATCCTTAACATCGATAAATTCGACTCAAAATACAATATTGTTACAAATGCACCTGAAGATTACACACTCAATATCTCTTTACGACGTGGGAATCTAGAGAATACTGAGAAGCGCATCATTAAAGTTAATTCCCCGCTTGCAATTGGAAATACTAAGATTTATTTACAGGCCAATGGCTATTCGCCAGTTGTAACAGTTCGTGATTCAAAGGGAAATGTTGCATTGCAAGGCCCAATTCCATTCTTGCCACAAGATGGAAATCTTCGTTCAATTGGAGCGATAAAAGTTCCAGATGCAGATCCACAAGTTGGATTTGTAGGCTCCTTTGTACCCACGTATGCACGCAGTAATGGAAATGGTGCAATTAGTGTTTTCCCTCAAGCTCTTGATCCGCGTCTATTACTGGCAGCATGGAGCGGTGATCTTGGGCTTGATTCTGGGACTCCGCAATCTGTTTATCGAATCGATACGTCATCTATGTCACAGTTGGGCCTTAAGTCCTTAAAGCCTGGAGAAACTTTCACATATCCAGGCGGGTCAATAACTTTTGAAGGGTACGCACAGTGGGTCAATCTTCAAGTTGTGGATGATCCTGGAAAGAACTTTGCACTTCTCGGCGCTATTGTTGCCATCCTTGGTTTACTCGCTTCGCTTTTTACACGCCGTCGTCGAATCTGGATTCGTGTCGGAGATGTAGTTGAAGTTGCGGGTCTTGCAAAAAATGCAGCGCCAGGGCTTGAACAGGAACTAAAAGTATTCATGCAAGCAGTCAAGAATGAAGTTAAAGGAGAGAAGTAAATGTCGCGCACCTGGGCTTATCTCTCCAATTATTTTATTTATTCATCCATGGCGGTATATACACTTTCATTCTTTGCACATGCATTGGAAACCGCTTGGGCAGTCAAGATAACTACGGTATCTACCGATAAAAACCTGGATTACAAACGCACTGAAAGAGTTGCACGTATTGCGACAGCCATGATGATTCTTGGCTTCATACTCTTGTTTGCAGGCGTCATTGCACGTGGAATTTCAGCTGGTCGAGTGCCATGGGGCAATATGTACGAGTTCTCAATTACAGGGGCACTTGCATTTTCAGGTGCATATTTAGTTGCCTTGCGTAAACATGATTTGCGCTGGTTAGGACTTTTGGTTTCAATCGCAGTTCTATTAACTCTAGGTACTGCGGTTGCCGTCTTATATCGGCCAAGTGCACCACTAGTTCCAGCACTTAAATCGACATGGTTAGTAATCCATGTTTCTGCAGCAATTATTTCAGGTGGGGTTTTCTTACTTGCAAATGCAGTTGCTGCGGCGTATCTCTATCTAGATTCAATGGAGTCGAAAGGTGGACGTACTCCATGGGCCACGCGTCTTCCATCACTTGAGTATTTGGATCAACTCTCATATCGACTAGTTGCATTTGTTTTCCCTTTATGGACTTTCGCCGTAATCGCAGGTGCGATTTGGGCGGAAAGCGCTTGGGGCCGCTACTGGGGTTGGGATCCAAAAGAGACTTGGGCATTTATCACTTGGGTTGCATATGCCGCGTATTTACATGCGCGCGTAACTATCGGTTGGCGTGGACGCCGAGCAGCGTGGCTCTGTTTATTTGCAGGTTCAACATTTTTATTTAACTATGTTTACGTAAATATTTGGGGAACAGGTAAGCACACCTATTCGGGGCTTTAAAGCTTTTTTAAAAAATCCGGATCATCATCTGGTGGCAGGATGCGTCTTTTAGGGCCTCTGTTACCTTTTGGTTTATTTCTACCAGCAACAAGGTAGGCCACTGGACCTATTGCCAATGCTTGAGGGCCAAGGAGAATAATTATTAATAGCCAGCCCCACTTTGGGAGATTTCTAATATGTGATTCATCTGCGCGCGCACAATCTACAAGGGCATAGATAGTTAAGCCAAAGATAAGTAGGGCCGGGATTATGCGTGACATGGTTTTAGTATATCGCCAGAGCTGCCGCAAACAACAGTGCAAAAATCAGTTGGAGTTTTCCTGTCTTTCCTAATAGTGGGATTAAATCTTTACCACTTGCTCCGCTCATTACTTGGCGCGAAAGCGAGAAAGTGAGAGGCGCGACTAGCAGTGTCAAAAGCGCCGCGGGCCTAAGAGTTGTGATGGCTGCAATATGAGCAGTAACGAGCATGGCAACAAAGGCACGTCTGGCGGCTAAATCTCCCATTCGGACCGCCAAAGTTTTCTTACCCACTAGCGCATCTTGATTTAAATCTCGAAGATTATTTATAGCGAGGATCGCACAAGACAGAGTTCCCATAGGTATCGCAACAACAAAACTCATGAAGGTAACTCTTTCAGTCTGAACATAGAAACTTCCAACAGTTGCAACTAAACCAAAGAAAACAAAGACTGATAATTCTCCAAACCCGATGTAGCCATAAGGCTTACTTCCTCCGGTGTAACCCCAAGCCGCAGCGATTGCTACGACTCCGATAAGAATCAAAATCGGAGAAGTTAAAAGCGCTAACCAAAGTCCACAGATTGATGCGATACCTATTGAAATGAATGCGGCGATTTTTACACTCTGGGCAGTTGCTAGACCACTTGCAACAAGACGTGTAGGACCTACGCGATTAGTGTCAGTTCCTTTGACTCCATCAGAGTAATCATTTGCAAAGTTAACGCCGATTTGAAGCCAAAGGGAAACCTTTAATGCCAAGGCAGCTCGAAACCAGTTGAATTCAGCCCCAGCAAGCGAAGAGGCAACTAAGACAGGTGCAATTGCCGCAGGAAGTGTGCGTGGGCGAGCTCCAATTAGCCATTTATTCATATTTCACCAATTCTAAGAGAGCCACGCGATCTACTTTGCCAATACCGAGCAAGGGTAGTGACTCCACCCGATAAATTCCTTTGGGTTTTGCAATTCTTCCCAAAGCCGCCTCCAAGAAATGTGAAATCTCCGTTTCATTTACCTCACCAACAATTGCTAAGTGAAGTGCTTGTCCCCATTGCGGATCGCTGACTGCAAATGCAGCAAAATCAATTTGAGGATAACGAACTGAAAGCGTTGCTTCAATGGCAGTGAGGGAGAGATTTTCTCCTCCACTTATTATGACGTCATCGGCACGGCCAAGTACATGTAATTTTCCATCGATTATTTCTCCAAGATCATTTGAAATAAACCAGCCCTCATCCTTTTTGAAAAGTTCTGGAACATTTAAGTAATCATTAGCGACTACAGAGCCACGTATTTTCACTAAGCCGTTAGGTGACAAAGCGAATTCAACACCATTGATTGCTTGACCATCATAAATACAACCTCCGCAAGTTTCTGTCATTCCATAAGTTTCAACAACTTTTATGCCTTTACTCTGTGCTTGCGAGCGAAGAGTTGGATTCAAGGCAGCACCGCCAACTAATACAGCTTTCGCACTTTGTAAATGGTGTAACAAGCGTTCATCTGAATTCAAAGCTCGATATAGCTGAGTGGGCACAATTGAAGTGAAATCAACTTTTGGATAATTTCCTTCCGAATTCCGTAAATCAACGGGCAATGTTCCAACTTCCATCGATCGAATAATTACATTTACCGCAGCAATGTGTGTGGCCGGGAGCAATAGAGACCACCGTGCACCTGGCTGAGCGCCAATGAAAGCATTTGATGCTTGTGCAGATGCAATTAAGTTTTCACGGGTAAATGCAACTTCTTTACTTATGCCTGTACTCCCACTCGTACCTACGACAATTGCTATATTTTTTGGTGCCACTACTGACGAGATATCTCCAAAGCCCAAAGCAGGCCCAGTTCCCACCAGGGCGGCCGTGATTTGCGCCGCCAACTGCGTGATTTCACTCGCAGGGCTGGCGTGTATCAGATTTCGTTGTGACGACATGTCCATTGCAGCCGTAGGCTATCGCTTGCATCGAGTGAATTGAAATGAGGAGACGTGAGTAAGCCGATTAATCGTGAATTTGGTAGTCGTGAGATCCCTAGTTGGGCAATCGCCCCGGGTGGAGAGAATTTCGCTGACATTAAGTATCAAGTTGGGGATGGAATCGCCAAGATAACCATTAATCGCCCGGAAATTCACAACGCTTTTCGCCCTCAAACAATTATTGAGCTAATCGAAGCTTTTTCACTCGCCCGCGATAATGAAGATGTTGGAGTAATAATTCTTACTGGCGAAGGTACAAAAGCTTTCTGTTCTGGTGGTGATATTAGTGTTCGCGGTGATGATGGCTATTTAGGTGACGATAAATTGTCGAAAAAAGGTATTGGTCGTCTTAATGTTTTAGATTTACAAGTTCAGATTCGCAGAACACCTAAACCTGTGGTGGCAATGGTTGCTGGGTGGGCAATTGGTGGAGGACATGTTTTACACGTAGTGTGCGATTTAACTATCGCTGCAGATAATGCCAAGTTTGGCCAAACAGGTCCGATGGTTGGTTCATTCGATGGTGGATATGGTGCTGGTTTATTAGCTGCACATGTTGGTCAGAAGAAAGCACGCGAGATTTGGTTTATGACCCGGCAGTACGACGCACAAGAGGCGCTCGCAATGGGATTGGTAAATACTGTAGTTCCGGTTGGTGAATTAGAGGCTGAAACTGTTTCATGGTGCCGCGAGATGCTTCGCAACTCCCCACTTGCGCTTCGCTTATTGAAATCAAGTTTAAATGCAGCAGATGATGGCCTGGCTGGCGTTCAGCAATTAGCTGGCGACGCAACACTTTTGTTTTACATGAGTGAAGAAGGTCAAGAAGGACGCGATGCGTACAAAGAAAAGCGCGCACCTGATTTCGAGAAATTTCCAAAGCGCCCTTAAAATATGCTTGATTCAATTTTAGGTTCACTCAAAGTAGTTACGCTGGCCACTAAGACCGATTTTCGCTCGGTTACATCGCGTGAAATTGCACTATTTGAAGGGCCTAAAGGCTGGGGAGAGTTCTCACCATTCCTTGAATATAGTTATGAAGAATCGATTCCATGGTTATTGAGTGGGGTAGAAGCCGCTTTTGCTAGTACGCCACAACCTCATAGAAATGTGATTGAAGTTAATGCAACTATGCCAGCGATCGATAATCCCACTGAAATTGCTGAAATTCTGGATGCTTTTGCTGGAACTTCTGTTGTAAAAATTAAAGTTGGCGAAGATCTCACTGCAGATTTAGCGCGTATAGCTTGTGTGCGTGAACTTCGGCCAGAAGCCAAGATTCGGTTAGATGTTAATGGGCTTTGGAGCGTTGATGAAGCAGAATTATTTCTCAATCAAGTTGGTGAAATTGAGTATATAGAACAACCATGCTCAACAGTTGAAGAGTTGCGTGAACTAAAATTACGAACGGGAGTAAGAATTGCTGGAGATGAAGTTATAAGAAAAGCAAAAAACCCATTTTCAGTAGAACTTGATGGTGCGATCGATGTTCTTATGCTTAAAGTTGCACCATTAGGTGGAGTATCTCGTGCTCTTGAGATTGCTAATCATCACCAACTTCCAGTTGCGGTATCAAGTGCCCTAGAAAGTGCGGTAGGAATTTCACATGGACTAAAACTTGCAGCATCCATATCAAATCTAAAGTATGCGTGCGGCCTAGGAACAGGCGCACTTCTTGCTGTTGATGTTGCCAACCTTCCGATTGTCAATGGAGCAATCGAAGTGAAAGATGTTATTCCAGATCCGATAGCTTTAACTAAATTTGCAGTCTCAAGTGAACGGTTAAACTGGTGGCGCAATAGAATTCGAAAAGCATGGGATGCTGGTGCATACGAAATTATTCAAGAGAAGGGGTGGGATTTATGAGTGCAGCGACATCCCTGGCAAGAGTCATTGTGCGACAGATTATTGAAGCTGGAATTACTGACGTTGTAGTTTCTCCAGGATCACGCAATGCGCCTCTTTCGCTTGCCTTCAACGCTGCTTCGAATCGTGGACTTATAAAAATGCATGTGCGAATAGATGAACGCACAGCAGCTTATTTTGCATTGGGTTTAACAAAATCAACAGGTCGGCCAGTACCAGTCGTATGCACTAGCGGGACAGCTGTTGCCAATTATCATCCAGCAGTTCTTGAGGCCCATCACACCAATGCGCCTTTACTGCTTTTAACTGCGGATCGGCCAGCCATGTTAAGGCGCACTGGAGCTAATCAAACTACTGAGCAATCAAGAATCTTTGGAAAATCAGTTCGATACTTTGCCGATATTGATGGGCCAGTTTTCCCTATGGAGATTCCGCTAGATAGTTTGCGTTCAGGCCCAGTCCACTTAAATCTTCAATTTGATGAACCTTTGTTGCCAGATGATTCAAGTGAGTGGCTAGATGATATTTCAATCACCCCGATTGCATTTAATTCTCGTAACAAGACTGCGACTTTAAAGATTCAAGCAACTCGTGGGGTATTAATAGTAGGTCATGATCGCGGCGGGCTATCGATTGCGGATGTCGAAAAGTTTACAAAAAAACTGAACTGGCCGATTATTGCTGAAGATCCACTTTCATTTCCAGATGCCATCGGGCATGCTTCAATCTTTCTAGCATCACCTGCAGCAAGAAGAATTTTTGTACCGCAAGCCGTTGTCGTCATTGGTCGAACAACACTATCCCGATCCATTAATGCATTTATTGGTTTAGCGCCTGTTAAATATGTCATTGATCCACGGATATTAACTGTTGATGGTGATCGACAGGCTGATAAACGTTTCACCGAGATACCTAATCTAGATTGTGTAATGGCATCTGATGAGTGGATTGCACAATGGCAGAAATATTCACAACGTGCTGCCAAAATTATCAGTGAGATAGTTGGCTGGAATGAAGCCTCAATTGCTAAAGAAATTGCAGAATCAATCCCTGATGGAACCGCACTGTATGTTTCATCTTCTCGCCCAATCAGAGACTTTGAAGGTTTCGCAAAACCTCGTACCGGATTAACGACATATGCCAATCGTGGCTTGGCGGGGATTGATGGAAACATCTCAACTGCGCTAGGAATTGCTTCAGGTCACGCGCAGACAATTGCAGTTCTGGGAGATCTATCTTTTCTCCATGACATCACAGGTTTAATCAATCGTGAAGAAATAAACTGCAGATTTATCATCATTAACAATGATGGCGGTGGAATTTTTTCAACGCTTCCCCAGCGTGGAGTTGAGGGTTTTGAAACCGTTTTTGGGACTCCGCACGGCTTAGATCCTGCGGCCATAGCGCAAGCATTTGGTGTGGAGGCCTCAACAATTACAAGCATCGAGCAGCTAAAAAGCGCAGTCACATCCCCAATCAAAGGTATTTCTGTTGTCGTTGCAAAAACTCCATCGCGAGAAGTAAATGCCGACTCATTGAAATCTATTTACGAAAAAATGAGCTCTATCTAACTAAGGGCACTGCGCATCGGAACAAGCTTGGCTTCACTTTCAGCTAACTCTTTTGCTGGGTCAGAACCTGCAACAATTCCACAACCGGCAAATATTCTTATTGAATTTTCTTCAATTTGTCCACATCTGAGTGCAATACCAAGTTCACCATCACCTGCAGCATCAATCCAACCAACTGGACCTGCATACCTGCCTCGCGAAAGAGATTCAATTTCTGAAATCAGATCTGCAGCTTTGTCACGAGGTGTTCCACAAACAGCTGCAGAAGGGTGAAGCTGTTCAAGAATTGTAAAAGCATCAACGTGTGTTAATTTTTCAGCTAAAGCTCCTGTTACATCTGTCGCTAAGTGCATCACATTTGCTAAGTGCAAAACAAATGGAGACTCAGGAACATTCGTTGAAGTACAAAAAGGCTCTAACGCTTCAGCCACGGAGCGCACGGCGTATTCGTGCTCTTCTAAATCTTTAGATGAACGCGCAAGAGATGCGGCAAGAGCTAAGTCACGTTCATCATTACCGGTTTTACTAATTGTTCCAGCCAAAACACGTGACGTGACCATTTTTCGCGAAAGACGAAGAAGTAGTTCGGGTGTTGCGCCTACCAATCCATCCACTGCGAAGCACCATGTTGATGGGTAATCAATCGAAAGTTTTCTAAGAATTGATCGAACTTCGATTTTTTGAGTTGAAACGCCCGTGAAATCTCGAGCTAAAACTACTTTTTCAAGTTCTCCGCTTTGTATTCGATCTACAGCTATTGAAACTCGTGACTTCCAAGCGGTATCTGCATCACTATCTGAATCCCAAATGACCAAGTTAGAAGTGTGTGCAGGCGGAGTTTCATTGAGGACGGGTTGCGGAGACGAACCAATCCACGTTATCCATGATTTGCCAGCTTTTTTACCAACGATAACTTGAGGAATTATCAATACTGAAACATCATCGGGAGAAAATGAGAATGAGGTAAACAAAATTGGCCCTGTGCCAGTTCCATGAACAGAATTAGTTATTGCAAAACTCTCTAGTTGCGTGGACCACCATTTGCGCGCATCGGCAAAGCGATGCGGGCCGCTTACTGTTGTTGTTGCGTGTACGCCCCAACCGACTATGCCTTCTCCGGCTCTGATCCATGAGACAAGCTCGGAATCGGGTAGTAAATCTAGGAGCGGTAAGTGCTCACCAAGGTGGGTAGTTGTTACAGGGGTTAGTGAAGCCATTTGAAATCTATTTATTTTTTCTTACTATTTACAACGCGCCACAGAATGGGAAGTGAAGTTCCAGCAATTGCAATCTTTAACATTTCACCAATGATAAATGGGGTGAGGCCAGCGTTAATTGACCATGCCCAATCTTTGCCAGTGAAATAGTGCAACCAAGAAACACCACACAAAAAAATAATTCCATTAGCAAATAGCATGGCTGGAAGTGCGGTGAGAAATTTTTGGTCTAGTTGACGTTTAGCAAAGAATCCTAAGAAATAAGTTGCCAACAACATTCCGATTAAATATCCACCAGTAGCACCAGTAATTTTTTCTAATCCGTGACTAGAACCTGCAAATACTGGTGCACCTGCAATTCCTGCGAGCAAATAAAATAGATAAGTTGCGATTCCCAACCCAGCGCCGTAACTAGTTCCAATTAAGAGAACACCAAGAGTTTGACCAGTAACAGGTACTGGTGAACCTGGAACCGGAATCGCAATTTGGGCCAGCACGGAAAGAAAAAGCACTCCACCTGCGATAATTGACGCGTTAGTCAACGCTGAACTCTGTGGCAGGACACTTGCACGTAAAGAGCTAGTAGAAAATGTCACGGGCTTCCTTTCGGCAGGTTAAGTTGTGGATGAGCCTACTTCACGAGAGAATCAGGTCATGTCCCGCGCAAATCTCGGCAAAGATCCCGAAGAAGTTGCAGCAATGTTTGATGGCGTCGCCAAGCGATATGACATCGTTAACGACCTCCTTTCACTTGGGCGTACAAAGGCATGGCGCAGGGCGGCCACGAAGATAATCGCCCCGATTCCTGGCATGAAGATTCTGGATGTGGCGGCCGGGCCGGGCTCCTCCTCTGAACCTCTCCACAAAGCCGGTGCCACTGTCTTTTCTACCGATTTCTCTGAAGGCATGCTGGCTCAGGGTCGCAAATCTCGCCCCTACCTGAATTTCTCGAAGGCAGATGCCCTCAATCTGCCCTTTGATGCCGAGAGTTTTGATGTCACAACCATCTCTTTTGGCCTACGCAACACAGTTGACTACCCAACTGCGCTCGCGGAGGCCCTCCGCGTGACCAAAAAAGGGGGCCGGATGGTCGTCATTGAGTTTTCCCACCCCACGTGGGCGCCATTTCGGGGCTTATATATGAGGTATTTAATGCGAGCCCTACCTGCAATTGCCCGAAAAACGGCGTCAAACCCTGATGCCTACGTGTATTTGGCTGAATCCATTCGCGCCTGGCCAGATCAAGCCGGGTTAGCCAAGGCTATGGAAGCGGCTGGATGGAGCTCAGTCTCCTGGAAAAATCTCACTTTTGGGGTTGTTGCAGTTCACAGCGGCATTAAGGGCTAGCGGTCATTGGCATAGGCCATACGACTCTAAGATTTCACTCGTGATATCCACATCAAATCCATACGTGCCAATTCTGGTGCTAGGGGCGATTGGTTTCGGTTTCGCCATTTTCTCTGTTGCGGCAGGCGCACTGGCAGGACCTGCTCGATACAACCGAGCAAAGTTAGATGCATACGAATGCGGAATTGAACCGTCACCACAAGCAGCTGAAGGTGGCCGCTTTCCAGTTAAATACTTTTTGACTGCAATGCTTTTTATTATTTTTGATATTGAAATTGTATTTCTTTATCCATGGGCAGTGACTTTTGATTTCTTAGGTATTTTTGGTTTGATAGAAATGGCAATTTTTATCGGTACGGTCTTTGTTGCATATGCATATGTTTGGCGCCGCGGCGGATTGGAATGGGACTAAACAATGGGTCTAGAAGAGAAGATTCCAAGCGGATTTCTATTAACTACGGTTGAAAAACTTGCAGGCTATATGCGCAAGAACTCTTTATGGCCAGCAACTTTCGGTTTAGCATGCTGTGCAATTGAAATGATGGCAGTTGGTTCCGCAGCAAAATATGATATTTCAAGATTTGGTATGGAAGTTTTCCGTGCATCACCTCGTCAGGCAGATTTAATGATTGTTGCGGGACGAGTATCAAATAAAATGGCCCCGGTTCTTCGCCAAATTTATGATCAAATGTCAGCACCTAAATGGGTTCTAGCAATGGGTGCCTGCGCGTCATCGGGCGGAATGTTTAATAACTACGCAATCGTGCAAGGCGTAGATCACGTGGTTCCAGTTGATATTTACTTACCTGGATGCCCACCACGTCCGGAGATGTTAATGGATGCAATTTTAAAACTTCATGAAAAAATTAATGTTGAAAAATTAGGTGCAAATCGTGCACAGGTTATTAAGGAAGTTGAGCTTGCAGCAATGAACGCAAAGCCAACGCACGAGCTGAAGGGCCTGCTCGCATAAATGACTGACTCAGGAATGTTTGGCGCGCGCGGAACCGGGGATACCTCTGGTTACGGTGGCCTTGTACGCACTGCAGCATCTACCGGCTCATCGGAGCGCCCATTTGGAGGTTATTTCGATGATGTTGCCGATGATTTAGAGCGCGCGTACCCTGCGTTTTCACAAGCAATAGAGCGAATAGTTGTCGATCGCGGCGAACTGACTTTGCATGTCAAGCGTGAAAAACTCGTCGAAGTCGCATTTGTTTTGCGAGATTCTCTAAAGTTTGAAATGTGTATGGGTGTTTCAGGAATTCACTATCCAGAAAATATTGGTTGCGAACTTGCGGCCGTTTATCCACTACTTTCGATGATTAATAATCGCCGTATTCGACTTGAAGTATGTGTTCCTGATTCTGATCCACACATTCCATCATTGGTTGAAGTTTGGGCAGGAAATAACTGGCATGAGCGTGAAACTTTTGACATGTTTGGAATTATTTTTGATGGACATCCGGGACTTACACGAATCTTGATGCCAGATGACTGGCAGGGTCATCCGCAACGCAAAGATTACGCACTGGGTGGAATTCCAGTTGAATACAAGGGTGCAACAACTCCTCCTCCAAGTGATCGCAGGAGTTACAAATGACAACTTTTGATCCATACGCACCATCGCGTGAAACAACCGAAGGAACAGTTTTTTCTGTAACTGGTGGAGATTGGGATTCACTCGTCCAAGAAATTGGCTCTACCAAAGAAGAGCGCGTTGTTGTCAACATGGGTCCACAGCACCCATCTACACATGGTGTTCTACGTTTAATCCTTGAACTTGAAGGTGAAACGGTGACAGAAGTTCGATGTGGCATCGGATATTTGCACACTGGAATTGAAAAGAATATGGAGTTCCGTAATTGGACCCAAGGAACAACTTTCGTTACACGCATGGATTATTTAGGACCAATTTTCAATGAGACTGCCTATTGCCTAGCAGTAGAAAAACTTCTCGGTATTACAAATGATGTTCCAGAGCGGGCAAGTGTTATTCGCGTAATGATGATGGAGCTCAATCGAATTTCCTCACATATGGTGGCCCTCGGTACTGGTGCGCTTGAATTAGGCGCAATTACTCCCATGTTCTTTGCTTTCCGCGAACGTGAAATTGTCTTAGATCTCTTTGAAATGATCTCTGGTTTACGTATGAATATGGCCTATATCCGCCCAGGTGGTGTCCAACAAGATTTGCCAGAAGGCTCACTTCCAAAAATTCGTGAAGCAGTTAAGCAAATGCGCAAAAACTTCAAAGACAACACCTCTTTGTTGGTTGGAAACTCGATTTGGTTAAAGCGAACACAGGGAATTGGCTACTTAGATTTGGCTGGTGCAACAACGCTCGGCGTAACGGGGCCAGTTCTTCGTGCTACAGGCTTGCCATGGGATTTGCGAAAGGTGCAACCTTATTGTGGT
>CANKCT010000002.1 GCA_947480465.1 Actinomycetota bacterium | reverse complement strand
TCGAGGGTGAACAGGTAGTTGTCGGTGACGTCATTGCTGGCTCCGAAATCGCTTATGAAGTTCTCTGTCGACGTCACCATATGCGACAAGTTACAGCGCGCGCATCGAGAGCTGGTCACGTATCCTCTCAACCTCTCCCATTTAAGGAGTAAGTGCATGAAATCAAGAGGTCTTGCCGCATTGCGAGCTAGCGAAAAACTCACACGTTTCGAATTTGATCGTAGAGATTTACAGGCCCATGATGTAGCCATTGATATAGCATTCGCTGGTATCTGCCACTCAGATATTCATCAAGCACGTGAGGAGTGGGGACCCGCGCTATTCCCGATGGTTCCAGGTCATGAGATAGCAGGCACAGTCACAGCAATTGGTTCGGCAGTAACCAAATTTTCTATCGGCGATTCAATCGGTGTGGGAGTCTTCATTGATTCTTGCCGCACTTGCGCAAGTTGCTTGGCTGGACTCCAACAGTATTGCGAAACTGGAATGACCGGCACATATAACACTCTCGAACGAGATGGAACGACCGTCGCCTTTGGTGGTTACTCAAACAATTTTGTAATAAATGAAGATTACGCAGTACACATACCAAGTAATCTGCCATTGTCAGGTGTTGCACCACTTCTTTGTGCCGGAATAACTCTTTATTCTCCTTTGAAAACTTGGCGAGCTGGCCCTGGAATGCGAGTCGGCGTCATGGGGCTCGGAGGTTTGGGCCACATGGGAGTTAAGTTCGCACATGCCATGGGAGCAGAAGTAACCGTTTTTTCTCACTCACCGGAAAAAGAAGCCGACGCACTTGCAATGGGTGCTAATCATTTCGTGATGACTAAAGATCCTCTTAGTTTGAAACCATTGCGCAAAGCCTTTGATCTAATTCTCAACACTGTCAGCGCTGATATAGACATCAATCTCTATCTTGAAATGCTCAAACTGGATGGAACTCTTGTCGTGATTGGCCTCCCCGGTAAACCATACGCAGTAAATGTCGGGGCATTACTTGACGGTCGACGTCGTATAGCAGGCTCGATGATTGGAGGAATTCCAGAGATCCAAGAAATGTTGGATTTCTGTGGAGCACATTCAATCGTCAGTGATGTTGAAGTTATCAATGCAGACTATGTAAATACGGCATATGAGCGAACAGTCGCGAGTGATGTCAAGTATCGATTTGTCATCGATGCAACTACTTTCTAAACGAAAGAGTGAACCAGCATTGCTAGCAGCGGAGCTATAGCTAATGCTGGCAGAAGATTTCCAACAGCAACATGTTTGATGTTGAGCAAACGCATGCCAATTCCAATGAGAAGAACGCCACCAACGATTGTCATTGCATCTACTTGATATCCCTGCAAAATTTCACCAAGGACTAGTCCAATCACCGTCCAAAAACCTTGATACACAGCTACGGGTATCGCCGACACTGCCACTCCCCAACCAAGGGATGAAGCGAAAGCCATCGCAGCGAAAAAATCTAATGTGCTTTTTAGTAGTAGTTGATCTATGCCATTAGACATCCCATCGCTAACACTGCCTAAAATAGCGAGCGGTCCGATGGCAAAGAGTAATGAAGCAGAAACGAACCCCTCAACAAAAGAGCCTTCCGTAGATGCTTTGAATTGCTTTCGCAGTTTCTCGCCAAGTTGATCTAAACGATCTTCTAGTCCTAGTGCTGAGCCAATCAGCCCACCGAAGATGAGTGAACCGAGGACAACTAATAGTGGCCACCCCGAAGGAAGCGATTCAACATAACGTGAGGACCACATGGGGATCAATGCAGAAGCAGCGCCTAGAAGCGTAGCGAGACCCAAAACATCAGTTAGTAGGATCCTTGTTTTTGCACTCAATCTATGTCCAACAAATATTCCTAGCCCTGCTCCCCCAATGATTGCAATGACATTGATAAGCGTGCCTATTCCTGGAAACATTGTTTAAGAATAGCCTGACAGCATCTATGGCGCTGTATTAGACTTTCATGATGTCATCACATTCATTTATGGAGTTTCTTCGTCCTCATCGAACAGTGCCAGTTACTCCATGGACCGCCACATCAAAATGGGATCTTGGTTTCATTCGTGTATTGATTTTATGGGTGGGTCTTTTCATTTTCGGTCTCGGTGATGCTTTTGTGATTCAAAGCAATATTGGTAATGCACCTTGGTCTGTATTAGCTCAGGGAATTTCTAAAAATCTCGATATCACGATGGGCTGGTCCACTTTTGGAATTAGTGCTTTAGTCCTTTTAGGGTGGATTCCACTTCGCGAAAAACCAGGATTTGGAACTATTTCGAATATTGTGATCATTGCCTTAGCTATTGAAATAGGCGTGACAAACATTCCCTTGCAGGAAAACTATCTCATGGGGGTTATTTACGCTCTAGTAGGAATTGGAATGGTCGGAGTCGCCTCCGCTCTCTACATCACCTGTGGTCTAGGACCTGGTCCGCGCGATGGCTTGATGACTGGAATCCACTTCAAAACTGGCATTCGAGTCGGAAGAGTCCGTTTGGCAATAGAGAGCACTGCCTGTGGGCTTGGTTGGCTATTGGGGGGAGCTATCGGGTTGGGCACCCTACTTTTTGCCCTCCTCATCGGTCAATCCGTAGCCATTGCCTTAGGTGTCGTGTCCCGACTTACGCGCAAGTAACTACTACGCTAAAAGCATTCCCTCGGTCTGCGTAGGCCGTTTACTGCGCACGGGGTCGCAAACACCCCCGATAACAAAATCAGAAAGGCTTTAATCATGCTTGATTCGTATTTCAAAATCTCAGAACGTGGCTCATCGATTGCCCAGGAAGTTCGAGGTGGACTCGTTACTTTCTTCACGATGGCCTACATCGTGGCTCTCAACCCAATTATCTTGGCGTACTCACCCGATGCAAATGGTCAGTTCCTTTTTGGAGGTGCCCAGCCAGCACCTGCAATGGTTGCAGCAACTACAGCGCTAGTTGCTGGTGTGTTAACAATTCTTATGGGATCTATCGCCAACTATCCACTAGCTCTTGCGACAGGTCTTGGTCTCAATACTTTCGTAGCTGTCGGAATTGCATCGAAAATGACATGGGCTGCAGCTATGGGTCTCGTTGTTCTTGAAGGTTTAATCATCTTGGTATTAGTTCTTACAGGTTTCCGCGTAGCTGTATTTAAAGCGGTTCCACCTCAAATAAAGATTGCAATCTCAGTTGGTATCGGTCTATTCATCGCCCTCATAGGACTTGTTGATGCAGGTTTCGTACGCCGTACCGCTAGCGGTCCAGTTCCAGTTGGTCTTGGAGTAAACGGAAACCTAGTTGGCTGGCCTACAGTGGTTTTTGTCTTTGGAACGCTGTTGATTATCGGACTTATGGTTCGCAAAGTTAAAGGCGCGATATTGATTGGAATCTCCGGAGCTACCGTGTTAGCGATAATTCTGCAAAAAATGTATAACATCGCACCAGGATTTACCGCTGGCAATCCACCAACTATTGTTGATGGCGGATGGGGATTAAATATTCCATCAGTTCCCAAAGAGATTGTTGCAGTCCCAGAGTTTGATTTCACTGGGCAATTTGATCTATTAGGCGCGTTCAGTGTTGACAATGTTTCACTAATAGCTGCAATCTTGCTGCTATTCACACTATTGCTATCTGATTTCTTCGACACAGTTGGAACAGTTACAGCAATCGGTCATGAAGCAGGTCTTGCAGACAAAGATGGCAACGTAGACAACATTCAAAAGATTTTGTTGGTTGACTCCGTAGCAGCTGCAGCTGGCGGCGCTGCAGGTATCTCGTCAAATACTAGTTATATCGAATCAGCCGCTGGTGTTGGCGAGGGTGCTCGTACCGGTCTAGCTTCAGTTGTAACAGGAATTGCATTCCTACTAACAACATTTTTAGCACCGCTTGTAGCAATAATCCCTTACGAAGCTGCTACTCCTGCTTTGATCGTCGTAGGTTTCCTCATGATGTCTCAGATTAAGAACATCGATTGGGATGACCTAGGAATAGGCATCCCTGCTTTCCTAACGATTATCTTGATGCCGTTCACTTACAACATCTCTGTGGGCATCGGAGCTGGGTTTGTGACTCACGTAGTAATTCGTGTAGTTCAAGGCCGTGGCAAGGAAGTGCATCCGTTGCTACTGCTCGTATCAGGACTGTTCATGGTTTATTTCCTATCCTCACCAATCAACGCTTGGATCGGATAATTCAGTAAACAAGAAAATAGCGGCCTTGCGGAGAAATCTGCAAGGCCGTTATTTTTTACCAATTGATTGAAGCGTGACCTTGTTTTTCCAGCAAACTATTCGCCCGCGAAAATGGATTAGAGCCAAAGAAGCCCCGATAAGCAGATAAGGGGCTCGGGTGTGCAGACTCAATAATAAATTCAGGATTGAAATAATGAGCTAACTCTTGCGCACTTTTTCCCCACAGAATAGCTACCGTGTTTCGTTCTCCAAGAATTTTCGCCACTCGATTGGTAATCTCTTGCCAACCATATTCTTTATGCGCTAAGGATGCCCCCGTTTGTGTGGTTAAGATTCGATTAAGTAGCAGAACCCCTTGCTTTGACCAAGCTGACAGGTCTCCACCATGCACGAATCCTGCACCGCAATCGCTCTCCAATTCCTTGAATATGTTGCGCAAGGTAGCGGGTAGTGGACTAACCGAAGCATCGACTGAGAATGCTAGACCGTGAGCGTGACCCTTTTTAGGGTACGGATCTTGGCCAATGATTACAACTCGAACATCATCGAGCGGTGTTGCTAATGCTCGTAAAATCTTTGAGTATTCAGGAGCGACATGCTGTTGAGACAATTTTCGATCTATCACAGCAAATTGAGTTCTAAATTCGCTTAGTTGAGCACTCCAGGTAGGGTGCAACTGATCAAATAGCGCCATGCTCATTTACTGCACGGGCGAAAAATCGATTAGAAATTACACTTACCTCTATGGGGGTTTGAAATACTGCAGAGATATGTTCGCTAGTGATTACTTGATCAACAGGTCCCGACACCGCTATAACCCCATCTTTTAGAAGAAGCGCGTGCGTGGTCCCCAGCGGAATTTCCTCTATATGATGAGTAACGAGAATAGTTGCCGGCGCACTTGAATCCGATGAAAAATTTGAAAATCTGCGCAAGAGATCTTCTCGTCCGCCGACATCCAATCCTGCAGCTGGCTCATCTAACAATAAAAGTTCAGGATCGGTCATTAACGCGCGTGCGATTTGCACGCGTTTTCTCTCACCTTCGCTTAACGTTGCATAGCGGCGATCCCCAAGCTCGCGAACGCCAAATGTCGTAAGTAACGCTAAAGCTCGCGATTCATCCCATAGATCGTAATCTTCATTCCACCGACCAAGAACTGCATAAGCTGCAGTGAGTACGACATCTCTGACAGTCTCTTCGTTTGGGATATTTTCAGAGGTTTTGGTTGAAGCTATACCGATGCGCGTACGTAATTCAAATAGATCCACTTTACCCATGGTTCGATCTAAAATTGTCACTGTGCCAGTGGTTGGAAAAATCCTGGTGGAGAGAATTTCCAGAAGTGTTGATTTACCTGCCCCATTGGGCCCAAGAATCACCCAGCGCTCCCCCGCCCGAACAGCAAAATTCAAAGGTCCAAGAATAATTTTTTCGCCTCGACGCACTGAAACATCGATTGCTTCCAAGACTGTATCTGTGGCCATAGAGTAAAAAGATACTGTGTAAAACTCCGTAATGGCCTGATTATGGGCATTGCGAGTTAGTGATTCGCGATAACCTTACGCTCTTATGGAAACAGAAATCGAGCGGTTTACTGGTCTTATTCTCCTTAGCGGGGTGGACAAACCCGGTATCACCCAAGAGTTATTCACTGTTTTAGCCCCATTTTCAATAACGATTTTGGATATTGAACAGGTGATAATTAGTAGCCGGCTGATTTTGACTGTTTTGATTGATCTCAACCCAAGTCATGAGAAAGCTATAGAAGCTGATCTCATGGAGTGCGGCTCGAGGTTAGATGTTGATATAGCGACGTTATTTTCAAAAACAGCCCAATCGAGTATCGCGATCAAACAGGGTTTGGTTCACGTTGTAATTCTAAGCACGAAACTCAAACCCGCTGCGGTTGCAGAAATAGCTGGAGCAATTACCCAATGTGGGGCAAATATCGAACGTGTCACTAGAACAGCATCTTCACCAGTAACGGCAATTGAATTTATCATCTCAGGATCAAGCAAATCTATAGTCAGCAGTGCACTCTCTCCTGTTGCAGCAAATCACGATGTTGATGTGGCAGTCTCTAAAGGCGGACTTCTACGTTTTGCTAAGAAATTAGTTCAGCTTGATGTTGATTCAACGCTTATCACTCAAGAAGTTATTGAACTTTTAGCGATGAAAGCCGGCGTTGGTGATGAAGTCATCAGAATCACCGAAGCTGCGATGCGTGGTGAATTAGATTTCGAACAATCCCTGAGGGCTCGAGTAATGCTGCTGAAGGGACTCCCTGCCTCCACTTTATCGGATGTAGCTAGTGAACTAGTTTTCACTCCTGGCGCTAAAACTCTTATCGCTACTCTTCAAAAATTGGGTCACACAGTCTCAGTTGTATCAGGCGGCTTCAGCAATGTTATTGCGCCTATGATTTCATCGCTGGGGATTATGCATTTTAGAGCGAATACATTATCGGTATCAAACGGAGTACTCACTGGTGAGTTAGAAGGCCCCATCATAGATCGTGCCGCCAAAGCGACGGCGCTTCGAGACTTTGCCGTTATGGAATCGGTGACAATGGAACAAACAGTAGCCATAGGAGACGGAGCTAATGATTTAGACATGATTGCTGCGGCCGGATTAGGCATTGCCTTTAACGCAAAACCTGCAGTCAGAGCAGCGGCAGATACCAGCCTGCGTGCACCTTATTTGGATTCAGTCTTATATCTTTTGGGAATCCCAAAAGAAGCTATCGAAGAGGGCTAAGAACTAAAGTCTGCAAGCGTGGATGTCGGTTACCAGGATTCCTCTTGCGCCAACACTCCACAGCTCATCCATCAATCTATTCGTATCTTTTCGCAGCACCATTGCCCTGACCGCAACCCATCCAGTTTTCTGCAAAGGTGAAATCGTTGGAGATTCTAACCCTGGAGTAATGTTACAAGCAATGTCAACAATATCTGTTGGGACATCGTAGTCCAAGAGCACATATCTACGTGCAGTAACAACACCTTGCAAACGACGAATCAAGACTTCGAGGTCTGAGGATATTTCAAAGCCTTCACGCGCAATTAAGACTGCTTCGCTTTGTAAAATTGGATCGCTAAATATTTTTAGTCCAGCTTGTCTCAATGTATTTCCCGTGCTCACAACATCGGCAATTACATCAGCAACTCCTAATCGCACACTACTTTCGACTGCTCCATCGAGTCGGACTACCTGCGCCGAAACATTGTGCTGTGAAAGGAAATTACTAACTAATCCGGGATAAGCGGTAGCTACGCGTTTGCCCGAAATCTGCGCCAAAGACCATTCTTGATCTATAGGGCCAGCGAAGCGAAAAGTAGATGAACCGAAATCCAATGAGAGCAACTCAGTTGCCTGGGCTCCTGAATCGATGAGCAAATCACGACCAGTAATTCCCGATTCAAGTTCACCTGATCCTACATATATTGCAATATCTCTGGGACGTAAATAGTAGAACTCGACACTATTGTCATTATCGACAAGAACTAAATCTCTGGAATCATTTCTCTGCCGATAACCAGCCTCTTTTAGGATGTCAATTGACGCATCAGCTAGGGAGCCTTTATTTGGAACCGCTATTCGCAACATCTTTGACTACTCTCTTAAAGGAATTTATAGATATCTGAGGGGGTTAAGCCACGCGCTAACATCATTGTTTGCAGATGATAAAGAAGTTGGCTGATCTCTTCGGCCAGTGCCTCATCAGTTTCATGCTCTGCTGCTAACCAGACTTCGCCTGCTTCTTCTAAAATCTTCTTCCCGATTTCGTGTACTCCAGCATCAACGGCTGCTACAGTCGCAGATCCATCAGGCCGATCCTGCATTTTTCCTGATAACTCAACCCATAACGAGTCAAAAGATTTCATGCGTTAAGTTTACTATGAAGCGCTCTCGCTGGTTTGCCTATTACCTTCAGATTTAGATATTCGCAGCCAAGAAATGAACCCCCAGGCAACAAAAGGCAGATATAGAGCGTACAAAGTACCCGTTGGGTAATACCCATTCTTAAATGCGAAGGGAACTCCTACTAAGTCAACGGCGATCCACACCAACCAAAACTCAACATACCCGCGACTCATTCCATAAGTAGCCAAAGCCGTGCCAGTGAAAATCCACGTATCAACGAGAAGCCAAGCTCCAGTCTCCCCCAAGATTTTAAAGATCTGCATAGAGACACAATAGAAAATAATCACAAGAGGCAAAAGTGTTAATTTCTCTTGTTTAGTGGTCCAGCGAGGCGATACAGGTGGCAGTGAATTGTTATCCCTGCGATGCCTTGACCACCGTAACCAGCCATACACACTTACACATATGAGCAAAAGGTTTCGGCTTGCCTGGCCATAGAAATTTGAAGATGGTTGATCCGAGTAAGCAAAGACAGCGCCGAGAAAAACTGTAAAGAGCAGCCCATCTCCTAAAATTCCTATCGGCCAGGCGGCTATTTTTCGTCTGGCACCCAAAATTGCACTTGTTAAACCAAGCAGCCCACCAAACATTTCGCGCACAGCAATAGATTTACTTCCGAAATTGATATTGGTTTCAAAAAGCCATCTAATTATCTGCATAGAGTTGATACCTATTTTCTAATTTACGACTGAGTCAGCGAGTTTACGCAGTGAATTAATCATCTCTGAAGGGTTATCGGCTTTGAAAACAGCGCTTCCTGCCACGAAGACATCTGCACCGGCCTGCGCCGCTTCCGAAATAGTGTCAAGTGATATACCTCCGTCAACTTGTAACCAAATGGGGCGGTCACCAATAATCGAACGGGTCCTTTGAACTTTATCCATCATGGAATGCATGAAACTCTGACCGCCAAACCCTGGTTCTACTGTCATTATTAAGAACATATCCACGTCATCAATGAACTCTGAATAATCTTCAATAGATGTACCGGGCTTTATCCCTAACCCCGCTCTTGCTCCAGCCTTTCGAATTGATCGCAAGGTCGCACCAACATTGCGTGTGGCTTCCGCGTGAATTGTGACGCTCGCACAACCTGTTTCAGCATAGGCCGGAGCAATATGATCTACATCCGCAACCATTAAGTGAGCATCCACCGGGATTGGACACGAATGTATTATTTCGGAAGCTCGTTGAAAATCGAATGTAAAATTTGGAACAAATATATTGTCCATGACATCCAAATGAATCAAGTCGGATTGAGCTGCTATACGACCAATCTCATAATCCAAATTTTGAAAATCCGCATTTAGAATGCTCGGGGTAATTCGAATTTCACGAGACATGGTTGTACTCTAACTTTTCTTCTTAAGGATAGCCAAGTACATCGAATCTGTACCGTGTCGTTGCGTCCATAAAGATAATGCTCCAGCCCGGGTGCCAAATTCAAGTGAGGGAGGCATGTAATTTTCAACATTGAGCATTTCCATCTCTGGATGGTTTTTCAAAATATCATTAACTTGCACCGTAGTTTCAGCAAAATGAGGCGAACAGGTTGCATACCCCAATATGCCATTGGGTTTCAGAACAGACACCGCTGCATTGTTGAGCTCTCGTTGTAATTGAGTCAGAGAGCGCAAATCTGTCAGGGTTCTGCGCCAGCGAACTTCAGGACGCCGACGGAGTGCGCCAAGTCCAGTGCATGGCGCATCAACCAAGATTGCATCAAAAGTTTCACCGTAACTCGCAATTTCCCTTCCGTCACCAATGAGGACCCGAGCTCCATGAACTACCCGCTTAACTAATTGTGCTCGAGGTATAGAGATTTCATTTGCAGTAAAAGTGATGTCGCGAGATTTAGCAATGGCAGATAGTAAAGCTGCTTTACCCCCCGGCCCTGCACAAAGATCCAACCAAGATTCTCCTTCAGCTGCAGCAGCAAAAATGCTTGCAACCAATTGCGAACCCTCGTCTTGCACACCAGCCAATCTGTGCCTGATAACGTCAAGCTCTCCGGGGTTGCCTTTCCACCTAGCTCCGTACGGTGAGTAAAGGGTTGCTTCTGCGCCAAGTTGAATTAGCTCATCTTGTGTAGAGAACCCGGGCCAAGAGACCAGTGTTGGGATTGCTGGAACATTATTTGAATTCAATGCAGCTTCGACTTCTACCCAATCTTTAAGCAAGTCAAAGTAAGCTGAAATTATCCATTCAGGGTGTGAGTATTGGATTGATAAACGAGTAACAGGGTCTTTCATAGCCGAAAGTGGAGCAAACCACTCGTCAACACTTTTGCGCGTTACACCGCGTAAAAGTGCATTCACGAAACTAGCTTTTGATTCACCTAGTCTTTTTCTGGCTACTTCAACCGTGGATGCGACAGATGCATGATCGGGAATTCGCATTTCATGGATTTGATGGACACCTAAACGTGCGACATCAACTATTCCAGGATCGACTTCAGACCATGGACGATCGCTAATTTGTGCTAAAACCCAATCGTGCTTACCTTGCATTCGCAAAGTTCCATACACGAGTTCAGTCACGAGATTACGATCGCGTTCATCTAGCTTGCTGGCAGAAAGTGCTTGCGGAAGAAGTAAATTTGAATAGCCCTCATTGCGATTAACCTCTGAGATTAAATCGAAAGCCAACAAACGTGAGGACTCAGGCTTTGGTGCTTTAAAGGTGTTTCTTCGCGCCTCAACCAAAAGCTGCACCTTGGGAAATATTCGCTCCCCGAGCCCATTCTTGCGCGTTCATTTCTCGCTTCCCGGAAGGCACTACAAACACCAGTGCGACCGATCTAGGACCACCACTCCCAACAAAAACGCCATCGCTAGTAACAGAAATCTCACCTGGGGCCAATGGAAAGTCAACGGCATGTGCTTGATTAATCTTAAAACTTTCGCCTCTCCATTTCGTCCAAGCTCCTGGTGCTGGATAAAACGCCCTAATTTTGCGAACAATAACCTCTGCCTCTAGTTGCCAATCAATCAGCGCATCTAACTTGGATATCTTTGAAGCATTGCTGGTGTGCCCTGTCTGAGGAATTGGTGAAATGTTCAATGCAATGTCCGAAAGCGTCTCCTCAATTACTAGCGGTCCAATATCTGCTAGCGCCATTAGGACTTCCTTCGTTCTAGCTCCTTCAGCGATAGTAAATTTTCTACTTCTATAAATCGGGCCCGTATCCATTCCTTCATCAAGAGCGAACACAGTCACACCTGTTTCAATGTCACCACTTTCAATCGCACGCTGAACTGGCGCAGCACCTCGATACGCAGGCAACAGAGAAAAGTGAAGATTAATAAAACCAAATCTGGGCAGACTAAGAACTTCTTTTGGCAAGATCACTCCGTACCCGATAGTTATCACCAAATCCAAATCATCAATCACGCCGATCAAATCTTCAGCTGACTCTGGTCGAAGCAATCGAACTCCATGCATTAACGCCCAATTACTGACAGGAGAAGGTGAGATTTCGCGTCCGCGTCCAGCCGGCCGATCAGGCTGGGAAATGACGCAAATAATTTCGTGCGACGAAGAAAGCAACCATTCAAGTGTTGGGATTGCAACATCTGGAGTAGCGGCTACTCCAATGCGCATTAGGAAATCCGTCCGAAAATACTATGCGGTGACTCTTTTATTCTGACATTTGTTTCTGCGCTGTTAAACCAATCAGACTCGCGGATTTCTCTCATAGCTAATTTTCGATCCTCTGGACTTAATCGATCAATAAACAGAACTCCATCCAGGTGGTCTGTTTCATGCTGTAAAGCTCGGGCTAAAAGCTCAGTACCCTCGACTTCAATCGGCTCGCCGAACATATTAAATCCCTTTGCCACCGCACGAATAGACCGAGGAGTTGGGTAAGTTAGATGTGGAAAAGATAAACAGCCCTCATCGTCGATTTCAATTTCTGATCCTAAATCAAGGCTGGGATTTACTAGATGGCCAAGAACATCATCAACGTTCCAGACAAAAACTCTGAGCGAGACTCCAATTTGAGGAGCAGCAAGTCCGGCACCAGGTGCATCCAGCATCGTTTGCGTGAGATCAGCAACCAGATTTCTTAATTCTTTATCGAAATCCACGACTAGTGAGGCCGGGGTAAGGAGTACGGGATCCCCAAAATGTCGTATCGCTTGCAAACTCATAGGTTAATGCTATCAAACCATCATAATGAATAAGGGTCCACTCTAATCACGAGATGCTCTTTCTTTGCAATACTCCTTCTACGTTGCAGTTCAAGGAGAAATTTCGTCAGGGTTTGAGAATCTTGGATTGCGCAATATAGAACCAGTTTAGACTTCAGCTTTCCTATCGAAATTGGACCAAAAATCTTGGTTGATGCCGGAACCCGTTGATCCTGAATCGCCTTATTTAAACCGTTTACTAGTCTTGCAAATTCATCGACAGGGCCGTGTATGACATAGCTTGCAACAAACGGTGGTAAGGGAATTTCTTGGCGCTCTGAGAGTTCAGTTTGAATCATTAATCCTGGATTCCAACGCATTAAAGCCGAATTAATTGGATGCGATTGGTCAATGCATAAAAGTACTGTTCCGCCAGAACTCACCATGGCAGCGGTTTCAAAGAAAAGTTCTCTAGCTCTCTCTTGCGCACGCAAGTCTGGATGCGAAAAGAATTTTATCCCCTCCAGTATGGCGACCGCTGAATAACCACCCACAACGCTTGGCGCTGCCCCTGGTGTTGCGATAACAATTACCGGTTTATGATCGATTTCCTTTTTTATTACCTCACCGTAAGAGAGCAGGATTGGAAATCCCGGAAAAGCACGCGAGATTTCCTCAGCAGCACGCTCAATTCCTCGGCCAGCAACGTATTGCTTTTGACGGTTGCAAAATTTGCAGGACCAATCAGGATATTTCGTTGAACAGACGATACAACTTGGTGGCGCTTCTTTAGCTCCTACAATCAATCGAGCGCCACAACCACACATGGCAATATTTCTGCAATGAGCACAAACCAATGCGTTCCCATAACCTTTTCTGGCAATCAGGAACAAAACTGGTCCAGTCGATAGCGCCTTTCTGATGTCAGAAAAGATTCGTCCAGGCAATAGTGCGCCATCATTAGAGGAAAAATCCTTAACTTCCAGGCGATGAGCCTGACTGTGATAGCTCACCTTCTTCTCTTCTATCAATTGTGAGATGTCCAAAGAAGGCACGTAACCAGTGAAAACTAGGTCGACCTTGTCAATTTCGCGACGTAAAAAAGCTATATCTCGAACATTCCATCCTGGGCTGCGGATCTCATAATGTTCAGGCGATGATTCTTTGTAGACGAAAATTGTAGATAAGTTATTAACTGGGGTGAAAATAGCCGAGCGCGAACCGATGACAATACCGTTTTCCACTCTCAATGCCAGCAAATAGTTTGTATATCTGACTTCTCGGGGTTGGGCACTATCGATTCGCAGGCAGGTCTCTCCTAGGTCGAAAATAGCAGCACTTAATGCCTCTACATCGCGCTCGTCAGGGGCGATGACAAGCACAGAACCGCGTGAAAGAGCGGACACAATCTGACGTGCAAGAAATACATCTGGCGGAGTTTGCGGATTAAAGGCTACAAATGTGACCTGTTTATTTCCCGACCTGCTCGTGCTGGATCCAATCTCCTTTACATCAATACTTTTATCTACCTGTGCAACTCTTGGAGGTATTGCGCTTCGGAGTATGTCGAAAGGATTAGTGCACCAATGTCTTGCGACCTGAGAAAGAAGATCCAGGGATGTCTCATTAGCTACTGAATGAGCAGAAAGCACCTTAGTAATTGGTTTAATGGTTCCGGTAACTTGAGAGGTTGCACTTCGTTCAAGTACGATCCCCTCAACTTCTCTTCCGTTGAAGGGCACTTGTACGCGAACACCAACATTAACTAATTTCGCTAATTCTTCTGACACCGCATAGTCGTAAACATCATCTAAATGAAATACGCCAGTATCTACCCACAAACGCGCAAAGGGATTTTCACGTGCGGGTATGTGATCGCGAGCTATAACTTGCGCCTTTAAGCGCAAGCGGCCCGGCGTACTCATACGCTATTTGATAGCGCTCTGAAGAGCACTCACACGATCAGTACGTTCCCAAGCGAACTCAGGAAGTTCTCTTCCGAAATGACCATACGAACTAGTTAACTTGTAAATAGGACGCAACAATTCTAGATCTCGGATAATCGCGGCTGGACGCAAATCAAATGTAGAAAGGACTGCATCCTGTATTTTCGAAACTGGAACACTTTCCGTTCCAAAAGTCTCTACAAATAGTCCAACTGGCTGCGCCTTCCCAATCGCATAGGCAACCTGGACTTCACAGCGCCGAGCTAGCCCAGCCGCATCAACATTTTTGGCGACCCATCGCATGGCATAAGCTGCTGATCGATCTACTTTGGAAGGGTCTTTGCCACTAAATGCCCCACCACCATGACGCGCCATGCCTCCGTACGTATCAACAATAATTTTTCTTCCCGTCAGACCGGCATCGCCCATAGGTCCACCAATAACAAAGCGACCCGTAGGGTTGATAAGAATCTTTAAATCGTTGCGTGGCAAATCTATCGTTGCCAATATTGGCTCAATGACAAATTCGATAACTTCAGGCGTTAATTTGCCAACTACATCAACATCTTCTGCATGCTGACTTGAAATAACGACAGTATTTAGCGCTACCGCACGATCACCGTCGTACTCAATTGTTACTTGAGTTTTACCATCTGGTCGGAGGTAAGCAAGTTCACCCGATTTGCGAACCCGGGACAACTGTTGTGCCAAAGCATGCGCCAACCAAATTGGCAGCGGCATTAACTCCTTAGTGTCATCACAAGCGTAACCAAACATGAGGCCTTGGTCGCCCGCACCTTGTAGATCCAACGGATCGACACCTGCAGCAACACGGTGCTCATAGGCATCATTAACTCCTTGAGCAATATCTTGTGATTGCTGACCTATAGAAATTGAGACACCGCAACTATTGCCATCAAAACCTTTGGCTGATGAGTCATAACCGATGTTTAAAACTGTATCCCGAACAATCGTATTAACATCTGCATAACCATTAGTAGTCACTTCACCGGCAACATGAACTTGACCCGTAGTGATTAAAGTTTCGACAGCTACACGACTTTTTATATCCTGTGACAAGAGAGAATCAAGAACAGCATCAGAAATAGCATCCGCAATCTTGTCCGGGTGTCCTTCGGTGACAGACTCCGATGTGAATAATCGTTTTGACATCTCTTTAACCTAACTGCCCAGCGGCGTAATCAAGGAGTAAATGTGCAAGAGCGTCTTTGGAGACTTCCTTGAGCGCTATATCCGCACCAGTGCGTGAAAGAATCATACCCTGTGTTGTCTCTTTCCCGAAGATTGCACCATTGCTAACATCATTGACGTAGATTGCATCTAAGCCTTTCGCCACTAATTTGGCGCGGGCGGATTCTAAGTGATCACTCGTTTCGGCAGCAAAACCAATCATTAATTGCCCTTTTTTGATCTGTGCGAGCTCAGCAAGAATATCTGGGTTTGGTTCAAGCTCTATTGAAGTTAAAAATGTCTTCTTAATCTTCTCCGTAAATTTCATCACTGGCTTGGCATCTGCAACTGCAGCACACATAACTAGGACATCGCACTGTGGAAACTCTTGCATGAGTACTCGTTGCATATCTAATGCACTTTCCACCTCAGTAATGGTGGCACCTGCGAGTGCCTGTGTAGACATATTTGCGGCAACTAAATGGACATCAGCACCACGTAATAAAGCCGCGGTTGCCAGCGCGCAAGCCTGTTTCCCACTTGAACGATTACCGATAAATCGCACAGGGTCTATAGCTTCGCGTGTTCCACCACCACTGATCAGAATGCGTTTTCCCACTAAGTCTCGAATGTTTCCGGTGATCGAATCGAACTTTTCTATAATTGCAGATGTCTCAGGAAATCTACCTTGACCTGAATCAGTACCAGTAAGGCGTCCTACTTCTGGCTCCATCACTACATAACCTCGTGAACGAAGAGTTCGAACATTTTCAACGGTTGCCGGATCGAGCCACATTGCAGGATGCATCGCTGGAACAATGAGAAGAGGCGCTTCGGTCGCTAGAACTAAATTAGTGAGTAAATCATCGGCCCTACCCGCAGTAATCCGTGCAATCAAATCAGCGGTAGCTGGTGCGATGAGAAAGAAATCTGCCTTTTGAGCTAGAGAAACATGCGCAACGTCATGAACATTATCCCAAACTTGCGTATTGACTGGGCGACCTGAAAGTGCTTCCCACGTTGCAGAACCAACAAAGTTTAAAGATGAAGGTGTTGGAACCACTGTTACTGCATAACCGCGATCTTGAAGTCTTCGCAATAATTCACAGGATTTGTACGCAGCTATCCCTGCACCGACTCCAAGAACTACCTCACGAACTGTGGCAGACATGGGATTGGGAAACTTTTGTTAAGCCGTTGGTTCGAGATTTTCAATCGTGAGTAGGCCTTCATTAATTTCACGCAAAGCAATGGAAAGTGGCTTCTCGTGAACATGTGTCTCGACCAAAGGACCTACGTATTCGAGCAATCCCTCACCGAGCTGAGAATAATAAGCATTGATCTGGCGTGCGCGTTTTGCCGCATAAAGAACTAAGCTGTACTTAGATCCGCTTTTATCTAGAAGCTCATCTATTGGTGGATTTGTAATGCCATCCATAGTCATTCCCCGCTCATTTGCCATGCAATAGTGTGGTCAAGAGGTCAATGCTATCAGTTGTTCAACTACCCGTTCGACCTCATCATTGACCACAACTAGATCAAAATTTGAGGCGGCCGCCAGCTCTTCCTGGGCAAGCTGCAACCGTTCGGCTCGTCTTTCAGGGCTATCTGTACCGCGACCAACCAATCTGGCTACTAACTCTTCCCACGTGGGGGGCTCTAGAAATACGGTAATTGCACTCGACATGTGCGCCTTCACCTGCCGGGCGCCGTCGATCTCGATCTCGAGCAACACATTTCGGCCAGCCAGCAACGCTTCTTCAACTGGCACACTCGGTGTTCCGTAACGATTACCCGCAAACTCGGCCCACTCCAAAAATTCATCATCGCGTATTCGGCGTGAGAACTCATCAGGAGTTATGAAGAAATAATCAACCCCATCGATTTCGTTAGAACGTGGCGCTCTTGTTGTCGCTGAGATGCTTACCCAAAAATCGCCAGTAGCTCTTAATCGTGAGGCAACAGTACTTTTACCAACACCGCCAGGCCCTGAGAGGACCAACAACTTACCAGGTGCAATTGCACGCGCAGTTTTCATAAACTCTTTTCGCAATTCTCTGACTTGGTGTCGACCAAGTCCGCCAATTCTACGTGTTGGTGAGATATTTAATCGCTCCATCAGCGCCAATGCGCGAACATTTCCCACGCCACTTACTGCTTCAAGCAATTCACGAACGCGCATCTTTGAAATCGACTCTTCGCTGCTTGCTATTTCTAGAACAATGTCTACAGAAAACTCACCGGATCGTACCTTCGCTTTAACCTCAGCACGACGTTTTCTGGCTTTCATGGCCTTGGCAAGAGCTGCAGCACGTTGCTCTTCTGATAGAACTGGAGGCTTCACCATGAAAATGACCTATCTCTAAGAGATCGAATTAGAGAATTCCGGATGCGATTTGCTCGGCCCGCTCACGCATAGCTTGTGCACCATTTGACCAAGCACTCGTAATTGGTCGACCAATTACTACAAGATTCGCACCTCTATCTAATGCCTCTCGTGGCGTCATCGTCCGAATCTGGTCATCTCTACCTTGAGAGTCTGCTGGACGAACGCCTGGTGTAATAATCTCGATCTCTAACCCTATGCTCTTTCGAATTTCAACTATTTCAAGTGGCGAACAAACGATAGCTCGAGCCCCACCGGCAACTGCAACTTTAGCTAATCTAACTGCGCTCTCTAGTGCGTTCTGCCCATAACCTACTTCACTTACATCAGATTCAGAGAGAGAAGTAAGAATAGTTACGCCTGTAACTTTAGTGTTTTCCAGGGAATCAACAGCTGAACGCACCATTGATTGCCCTCCTGATGCATGCACCGTTAAATAGCGAGGATTCAAATTCGAAATAGCGCGTGCAGCTCCTTTAACCGTTTGAGGAATGTCATGCAATTTTAAATCCAAGAAAATCCCAGCATCTGTCGATTCTGCAATTGCACGAACGCCATCGTGACCAAAGTTCAAATAGAACTCCAAACCCAATTTATACACAGGAATAATTCCATGCGTTGCCTGCACCCAGTCAAGGGCTGTTGCTAGGTCAGAAGTATCAAGGGCAAGAACTATCGGTGCGCTTTTACTCATACTATTTGCCAGCTTCTTCTCGATGGGCAAAGCCGACGGCATCTCGTAGCGAGGCAAAACCTTTTGCATGTAACAACTCTCTGAGCTCATTCTGAATAGTGACTAACGCGGTCGGATTTCCAAAGCTTGCTGTTCCAATAGATACGCCGCTTGCCCCAGCGACAATCATTTCCAGTGCATCGCGACCGTTAGAAATTCCACCCATACCCAGAATTGGAGTCTTTGGTAAAGCTGCATGTACTTGATAAACAGCGCGCACAGCAATTGGTTTTATCGCTGGACCGGATAATCCACCGGTCTTTCCACCTAAATGTGGACGCATGGTATCGAGATTTATAACCATTCCTAAGACAGTATTGATTAAAGCTAGAGCATCCGCACCAGCATCGACTACGCCTTTAGCGATTGCAACCAAGTCCGTGACATCGGGAGATAGTTTTGCGATGATAGGTAATTCTCCTCCGAGTGTGCGGCGAACGCCATCAATCACACGTCGAGAAGCTTCCGGATCACAAGCAAAAACAAGACCTCTGTTTTCCACGTTGGGGCACGAAATGTTTACTTCAACAGCACTAATTCCAGCCACAGAACGTAATTTTCGCGCCAATGTTGAGTACTCCTCAACGGTCTCGCCCGCAATGGAAACTATCGTCCGTGCCTTTTGGGAAACTAAATACGGAATATCTTTCTCTATGAATACATCAATCCCTGGGCCTTGTAGACCAATTGAATTGAGCATTCCACTAGGAGTTTCAGCCATGCGTGGAGTAGGTCGACCAGTACGCGCTTTAGACATTACTGATTTGGTTACTACCCCACCGATTTCATTGAGCGCAAAAAATTGTGCTAACTCGCGACCGGAACTTGCGCATCCGCTGGCAGTAAAAATCGGAGTCGGAAACCAAGCGTTACCCAAAGTTGTAGACAGGTCCAATTCACTCATAGGACTTCACCAACTTTATCCCACTGAACTAAAGCACCGTCCATTACTGGTCCATCTATGCATGATCTCAACATTGAAATCTCGCCTTGCGCATTTGCAACTGGCAAAACACAGGTCATGCAGATACCTATTCCACATGCCATAGATTCCTCTACCGCACATTGGTGGATGACTTCGGTTTGCATTGTAATGTCATTAATCGCCGCCAGCATGGCCATAGGTCCACACGAGTAAACAACTGCAATATCTAAGTCACTAAGGAGAGAAGGAATAGGATCAGTTACACGGCCTTTTTGCCCCATCGATCCGTCTTCAGTAAAAATGCGCAAAGAGTTCACTGAACGCTTGCCCTCCATAGGAGCATAAATTTTGTTTGCTGTACTTGCTCCCAGCAGCATATCGACTCGACACCCTCTAGCGTTGAGAACTTCAGCCAAACCAAATAAAGGCGCTGAACCGTAACCTCCACCAACAAGCAATACTTGAACTGGTTCCGTCGGAATACCAAAAGCGGTTCCTAATGGCGTTACTACATCAATTAACGCGCCCTCTTGCTGTGCACATAGCCATTTACTTCCCTGTCCGTGCGGTGCGACGATTAATTCTATCGTGCCTCCAAATGCGACATTCTTAGTAACTCGAGAGATTGCAAATGCTCTTCGCAATACCATGCGCGAATTATCACCACCAACTTTTATTGCAACAAAGTTACCTGGTTTGCACTTTTCTGCATTGTCACCAACATTGAGAATTATTTGATGGTACTGACCTACTCGTTTATTGCTGACCACCATCGCATTCAACTGGGCCGCATTCTTATTTATCATGGTCATTATTCACCTAACCAAAGTTGTAACGATTTGACCGAAAGTTCATTTGATTGAATAAAACGAATTCCCTCTACTGCGGCATGAAAACCTGCCGTAGTCGTGATGATAGGAATTGATCGTTGAACTGAAGCCGTTCGAATTAGCCATCCATCCGCACGCGTGCCTCTGCCCACTGGAGTGTTAATTACCAAGTCGATATCCCCAGAATTGATGATGTCAACAATTGTTGGTTCACCTAAAGGACCTGTGCCATCAGAGTTTTTTCTTACTGGAATAGCAGAGATCCCTTGTTCAGCAAGATATTTGCATGTACCAGAGGTTGCGAGAATCGAAAATCCTAAATTCGCCAAACTTGACGCGGCAATTGCACCAGAAGCCTTATCTTTATCTGCCAAAGAAATGAAAACTACTCCTGACTTTGGCAAAGGACCAAAAGCTGCAATCTGAGACTTGGCATAGCTTTCTCCGAAGCTAGGCGAAATTCCCATTACTTCTCCAGTCGAACGCATCTCTGGGCCTAGAATAGAGTCAACACCGCGGCCATCGCTGCGTCTAAACCTGTTCCAGGGTAAAACAGCTTCTTTAACTGATATACCTTTGGCAATACCGTCACCTGAGTGCGGGAGAATTCCTTCTTCGCGCAGAGTTTGAATCGATGCACCTAAAGATATGCGAGCAGCAGCTTTCGCTAGCGCTATTCCAGTAGCTTTACTGACGAAGGGAACAGTTCTTGAGGCGCGAGGATTTGCCTCGAGAACATAAAGAACCTCCGCCTCAATCGCAAACTGGATATTTATCAAACCGATTACACCAACAGAGTGCGCAATTTTACGAGTCGCTTCTTTGATGAGTCCAAGTTGTGTTTGCGATACGGTCATTGATGGTAAGACGCAAGCACTATCACCACTATGAATTCCCGCCTCTTCAATATGTTCCATAACTCCACCGAGGAAGAGCTCATGCCCGTCATATAACGCATCAACATCAATCTCAATCGCACTGTCTAAAAAACGATCCACAAGAACGGGTCTATCCGGTGTTATATCTGTGGCGCGAGAGATAAAACTTGCGAGTGCTTTGTCATCGTAGACAATTTCCATCCCTCTGCCACCCAAAACGAATGAAGGCCTGACAAGTACCGGATAACCAATCCGTGAAGCGATTGAAACAGCTTCAAGCTCTGATGCGGCCATTCCGAATTCAGGAGCATTTAAACCTTGCTCTGCCAAAATTTCGCCAAATGCTCCGCGTTCTTCCGCCAGATGAATGGCTTGCGGGCTTGTACCTAAAATTACGACTCCATGTGCCTCTAATCCCGCGGCTAAACCGAGTGGCGTTTGCCCTCCTAATTGAGTAATTACACCTAGAACCGGGCCAGCAAGACTCTCAGCGTTGATGACTTCCAATACATCTTCTAATGTCAGTGGCTCGAAGTAGAGACGATCACTTGTGTCATAGTCGGTCGAAACCGTTTCAGGATTGCAGTTAATCATGATCGTTTCATACCCAGCAGCTCGGAGCGCAAAGGAGGCGTGTACGCAGGAATAGTCGAATTCAATCCCTTGCCCAATTCTGTTTGGGCCACTTCCTAGAATAATTACTGCAGGATTTGTCCGAGGACGGACCTCCGTTTCATCCTCATAACTTGAATAATGATATGGAGTGAATGCTTCAAATTCAGCCGCACACGTATCAACCGTCTTGTAAACGGGACGCAATCCTAAATGGTGACGAATGCGTCGTACCTCATCCTCCGATATTCCACGTATCGCAGCTATCTGCGCATCAGAAAAACCTGAAGTTTTAGCTTGTTTCAGTACGTCAAGAGTCAGTTCACCTGGCTGAGCAATTTTCGTCGCCTGTTCATTGATTATCTCTATCGCTCTTAAAAACCAAGGATCGATGGCACATGCTCTATTGACTTCAGTGATAGTTGCACCAGCCCACATAGCCTGTTGAACTTGCTGTAGTCGATACTCTGTTGGAATCCGCATGGACTGCAAAAGATCTGCTTTGTCGATTTCATCAAACTTTGGCCACTTAAAGTTTGCTTCTTTTCGTTCGAGCGATCGTAAAGCTTTCATTAGCGCTTCAGGAAAAGATCGGCCGATGGCCATTGCTTCTCCGACACTTTTCATCGTGGTTGTCAAACGTGGATCGGCGTCTGCGAATTTCTCAAAGGCAAATCGCGGAACTTTCACAACTACGTAATCCAATGTGGGTTCAAAAGATGCAGGAGTTACTTTGGTGATGTCATTATTGATTTCATCTAATGTATAACCAATAGCTAATTTAGTTGCTATTTTCGCAATTGGAAAACCCGTTGCTTTGGAGGCTAAAGCGCTTGAGCGAGAAACTCTTGGATTCATCTCAATGACAATAACCCGTCCATTGCTGGGATTAACAGCGAACTGAATATTGCAACCACCAGTATCAACTCCAACTTCTCTGATGATATCGAGCGAAAGATTTCTCAGCCGTTGGTACTCCACGTCAGTCAGAGTCATTGCCGGCGCAACAGTTATTGAATCTCCGGTATGTACACCCATCGGATCCACGTTCTCGATGCTGCATACGATAACTACGTTATCTTTGCGATCGCGCATCACCTCTAATTCATATTCTTTCCAACCAATAATCGACTCTTCTAACAACACTTCTGATGTTGGGCTATGACGAAGCCCTGCACCAGCTATCTGCGTCAATTGCTCCCGATCGAAAGCTATGCCAGAACCAAGGCCGCCCATAGTGAAAGAAGGACGGATAACTACAGGAAAACCTAAAATTTCAACGCCAGAATAAATCTCCTCCATCGTATGACAAATAATTGACTTCGCTGATTCTCCTCCAACTTTCGCAACTATTTCCCTGAAAAGTTCTCTATTCTCGCCTCTATTTATTGCGGCAACATCAGCCCCAATCAACCGAACGCCATAGCGCGCAAGAATTCCCAGTTCATGGAGTGCAATCGCTGCATTAAGAGCTGTCTGACCACCAAGAGTTGCTAATACCGCATCTGGTTTCTCGGTAGCAATAATTTTCTCGATAACATCAGGAGTAATAGGTTCTATGTACGTAGCATCTGCAAACTCAGGGTCAGTCATAATTGTCGCAGGGTTTGAATTAACGAGAATTACACGGATGCCTTCTTCGCGCAATACTCGACACGCTTGGGTACCAGAATAATCGAACTCGCAAGCTTGACCAATGACAATTGGTCCAC
>CANKCT010000001.1 GCA_947480465.1 Actinomycetota bacterium | reverse complement strand
CAACTGCAACAATGTCATCTATGGGCCTAGTTTGAGAAGTGAGCGCAGCAACAGTTTCGGGTAGCCAAGTTTGCCCATCATGAGTAACGAGAATCGCGATAATGCGATGACCATCTAATGCCGCTTGTGCAGCCATAGACCTAACCTTTGAAAGGCTGCGAACTTACGCAGTGCGACGCTTTAAGCGACGGCGTTCGCGCTCGGATAGGCCGCCCCAAATTCCAAATCGCTCGTCATGTGCGAGCGCGTATTCCAAGCACTCTGAACGAACTTCGCAGGAGAGGCAGACGCGCTTTGCTTCGCGAGTAGATCCACCCTTTTCTGGAAAGAAAGCCTCTGGGTCAGTTTGTGCACAAAGAGAGCGCTCTTGCCATGAGAGTTCAATGTTTTCTCCGCTTGCAAGGGTGATTTTTGGGCCAGTCGTGGGGGTCGGGGAGTTCGTGGCTTCAGGTCGGATCGGCATACCGATTCTCCTTAATAGCTTTGTGTCTCGTCCCTCTTGGATAAGACGTTCTTAATAGTGAATTACACGCGTGTAAGTCGAATATGTCAAGTTAAATGAGTGGCAACCGGACATTAATTACCAGGAATTCAAGCAGGAATTGTGAGAATCTCGTCATTCGTGACAAAAGAGGCCGATATATGTGCGTTTTGACGCACTGTTGCATTAGCTTCGATAAATGAATCAGACACAGTTGCAGATTTTTCGACAACAGCCCCGGCATCAATGATCGACCCAGAGATATGTGCCCCTGATCCGATGACCGCTCCAGCCCCAATGCACGACCCCCCATCGATGATTGCACTGACATCTACTGTGGCCGTCTCCATTATCAAGGATTGTTCATCGTGGTGTGCAACATTTGCCATTTGAAGTGCAGATGAATCAGCAAGGCCTGTAACTAAATCACGTGAACCCTTCAATAAAGCATTAGGAGTACCGATATCTAGCCAATAGGAGTTGTCTAAGAATCCAAAAACTTTACTTTGATTATTGATAAGTGTCGGGAAAGTTTCGCGCTCAAGACTAATAACCGTTTTCAAGGGAATAGCCTTAATGACTTTCGGATTAAACACATAACACCCAGCATTAATTGTGTTGGTGACTGGATTTTCCATTTTCTCTAAGAACGCTGTGACTCTTCCATCGCTATCAGTCGGTACGCAGCCATATGCACGCGCATCTTCGACAGAAGTTAAATGCAATGTGAGATCAGCTCCATGACTTTCATGTTGACGAATTTGTTCTGATAAATCGTGAGAACTTAAAACATCTCCATTAAAAACAACTACTGATGCGTCATTATTGGAAAGAAGTTGAGCAGCATTTGCAATTGCGCCGCCTGTTCCTAGTGGTTGATCTTCAACGGCATAGAGCAACTCCATACCCCACCGTGAACCATTACCGAAATAAGGAGTGAAAAGCTCAGATAAGTAGGATGTTGCAAGTACAACTTTTGTAATTCCGGCTTTGCGTGCCATTGCTAATTGATGTTCAGTAACCGGTAAGCCAGCAACTGTGAGCATTGGTTTAGGCGTATGTTTTGTTAATGGCATAAGGCGCGTACCAAAACCGCCAACAAGTAGAATTCCTACTGCCATTCTTAGGCCAGCAATCGTTGAACAGCATCATCAATCTGAGCATCGGTAGCCGTCATTGCTATACGAATAAATCGTGAACCTGCAGCGCCATAGAAGCCACCTGGCGTAGCTAAAATTCCGCGGTGGGCTAACCATTCAACACTTAGCCAAGCGTCCTCATCACGGGTGCACCACAAGTACAAACCAGAGTCACTAAACTCGATACGAAATCCAACAGCTTCAAGTGCTGGCCGCAATGCATCTCGCCGAGTGTTATACCGTGCCCGTTGCTCTGCCACATGAACATCATCGCTGAGTGCTGCAATCATTGCTTTCTGAACTGGGAGTGGCACCATCATTCCTGCGTGCTTTCGCAGTTCAAGAATTTTGGCAATCAACTTTTTGTCGCCAACCATAAAAGCTGCTCGATAACCCGCCATAGACGAACGCTTTGATAGCGAGTGCACTGCCAAGATATTTGTGTTGTCTCCATCGCTTTGGGATAGAACTGAAAAAGACTTCGCACTGTGATCGAACTCCAGATAACACTCATCTGAAACCAACACTGCATTATTTGTCCGTGCCCAAGAAATTGCTGCTCGTAACTCTTCGGTGCTATGCACACGACCTGTTGGGTTTGATGGTGAATTCAGCCAGGCCAAGTCGGCGACAGGCCACTGTTTAGCATCGATCACAACTGGAATAGACTGCGCCTGAGCAATCACTGCACCAACATGATACGTAGGATATGCAATTTCAGGTATCAAAACTCTTTGCGATTCCAGAATTGTTGGTAGCCATGCCACTAACTCTTTTGATCCAATGAGCGGTAAAACATCAAATTCTCCACTTGCACCCAACCGCTCAACTGCCCAATTTCTTATCGCAGCCCGAAGTTCTGGCGTACCTGTTGTTACTGGATAACTTGGAGAGTTTGATGCATCTTGAAATGCTCGTTGAATAAATTCCGGAGTTGCATCAACAGGAGTCCCCTGCGACAAATCGATAATTCCCTCTGGATGTCTGCGCGCAATCTCACCGAAGGGGGCAAGTGCATCCCAAGGAAAATCTGGGAGTTGTTCGCGCAAAAAAATTACTCGCTCTTTGGAGGAAGTGCCATTATTTGAGCATGATCGGTGTTGGTTGGGCCCATTTTGGCTGCTCCGCCAGGGGATCCAATTTCAACAAAGAACTCGGTGTTTATTTTTAGCGCATCTTTCCATTGAGGTGGCACATCATCTTCATAATAAATAGCTTCTACGGGACAAACTGGCTCACATGCACCGCAGTCCACGCACTCATCGGGCTGGATATAGAGCATTCGTGAGCCCTCATAGATACAGTCCACGGGGCACTCTTCGATGCAGGATTTATCTTTCACATCGACACATGGCTCTGCGATTATGTACGTCACGTTATTGCCTCCAGCTTTTCAGATTGCGGACTGGCTGATTCTAATCGGTTTTGCCTACCACTCGCGATATTGAAGTAAAGGTTTATCGTTGTGCCATGGTTAGCGAGCTCCAAGGGCAGTTTGAAGCCCTCATTGGTAAACGCCTCACGATTCGTCTCCACGATCCCGATGGAGGCTACCGCGACATTGTTGGGATTTTGGAGAGTTCTCATTCACTTCGAAATCGGCATGGACGTCTGATTGAGTTCTCTCATGATGAGATTTTTATTTGGCGAGAGGTAATTGCCAAAGTATGACACTCGCTATTTATGACACCGCCAGTCGTGAGGTTAAGAAAATTCAAAGCCAAAGCGGCGTCACATCCATGTACTGCTGTGGCCCTACCGTTTATCGAGATGCACATTTAGGAAATCTACGAACTTTCCTGCTTTCAGATCTCATCCGCCGTGTAATTGAAGTTACTGGAGGCGAAGTCAGATTAATTCAAAACATCACAGATGTTGGGCATATGTCTGTCGATGTCATTGGCGAAGACAAATTACTAGCTCAAGCTGCGGCAGAAGATAAAGACCCTTTTGAAATTGCTCGCACATACGAGGCAAAATTTCATAAAGATCTCGAACTTCTCAATGTCAAAAAGGCAGATGGTTATCCAAGGGCTAGCGAAACTATTGATTTAATGATTGCAATGATTAATGATCTTATTTTAAAAGAGTTTGCCTACATCGGTAATGATGGCTCTGTATATTTCGATTCAAAAGCTTTTGTGAGCTACGGAGATTTAAGTGGTAATCGTCTTGAAGCTCTTAAGCCCGGCCATCGCTATGAGTACAGCGATGAAAGTGGTAAAAAATTCCACGCTGATTGGGCGCTATGGAAAATCGCAGGAGAGCGTACGGAAATGATTTGGGATTCACCGTGGGGATACGGCTTTCCCGGATGGCATATCGAATGTTCAGCGATGTCAATGCAACTTCTGCAAAACCATGTGAATATTCATGTTGGAGGCATTGACTTACGGTTTCCCCATCATGAGAACGAGCGGGCGCAATCTAATGCTGCTACCGAGACTGAAACCGTTGATTTATGGGTACATGGTGAACACCTTTTATTTGAAGGCCGGAAAATGTCCAAGAGTTCAGGCAATGTCGTATTGCTCTCCGATGTAGTCTCACGAGGCCTCGACCCGCTCTCTGCTCGCTTATGCTTTCTCGAAAACAGATACCGTTCCCAGATGGATTTAACTTGGTCGGCTTTGGAAATTGCCGATGCTCAACTAGGAAAATGGAGAAGGAAAACTGCACTATGGGGTACGTCAACCGAGCTGAAAGTTGATCCCGAATTTCTTGAGGCAATAGAAAATGACCTTGATACTCCCCGAGCCCTGCAACGTTTACGTCTTATTGAAAAGAGCCAAGAAATATCCGATTCTGACAAACGGGCATTTTTCATCTACGCAGACAAAACTTTGGGATTGGATTTATCTCGAGTAGTTTTGATGAGAGATATTTCCAAAGACCAACAGGACATGCTCAATGAACGCTCTGTTGCAAGAAGTGAAAAAAGATGGGCAGATAGCGATGCGCTAAGACTGGCACTGGAAAATTCTGGCTTAGCGATAAAAGATGGCGCTTCGGGACAAGAGTGGAGTTGGCGTTAAGCCGGAAGCAATACCGATAACACTAAAAATAAAAACCCACCGTTAATGAGAGAAACACCAATCGCATCTCCTGAAATTAAATACTCATCACTCACACCAGGAAAGCCTGCGCGCAACACAACTGCCAACCAAGCAAAGCTCGCAAGAATTCTCAGGTTTCTGCCGCCCCATATACGACCAATACTCCAGATGCCAGCGGATGTTGCGCAAAAGCTAAGAATTAAACCAAATGGGGGCAATGAAGAATGTAAAAACACCGAACCCAATCCAAGCGTTGCTCCAATGAAAACTGAGTAAATCACTCGCATTAAATGACTATTCCAGATGTTAAATCACTTTCGCGTCCCTCAGAATCAAACGGTGGCGCCTTTTCACCTCGGACAAGTGTGTAGTACTCATGCCCCCAAACTTGCAGCCCTAAATTATTTGAGAGAGCAAAAAATGGACCGTCAAGAGCAATTTGCGTTGAATGCGCTTTCATTGCCTCCATCTTTGCATCTACAAAATCATTTCCATCAATTAAGGTAGTAACAAATGAGTCATCTTTAGCAAAAGGAATTTCATTGATGTCATCAGTTCCAAAGAAATCAGTCCCAACATCTTTCATAGCTTCCATTCCGGCAGCGATGACTGACTTGGGCGTAGTGTTCCAGTAAATTTTCTGAATCTGCCATGTAGATAGTTCGCTAGCACGCATCGCAACTAGGTGAGCCTTTATGTGATCCGGATGGCCATAGCCACCAATTTCGTCATAAGTAATCAAAATATGAGGCTTGATTTCTTCAATAATTTCCACAAGAAGTTTAGCCGCAGTATCCAGATCGGCTTGCCAAAAAACGTCTGGCCGATTGTTGGGTTCCGTACCCATCATTCCGCTGTCGCGAAATTTACCAAGGAAACGATGGTCAACCACACCGAGGGCTCTCATTGCATTTTTCAGTTCAATTTCACGGTGAGCACCTAGTAAATCATTGTGCGAACTTGCTAGATGCGAGAGCTCTGGAACAAGGACTTCGCCCTCTTCGCCACGCGTGCAAGTAACTAAAGTTACTTGAGCACCACGAGCGGCATAGAGTGCCATGGTTGCACCATTATTTATCGTCTCATCATCAGGGTGCGCATGAACTAAAAGAATGCGATATCCGGCGTAGGAAAGTTTCATCAGTAAACCGTACATGTAGGATCGATCTCTTGCGCCCAAGCCAAGACACCACCAACTACATGTGTCGAACGCTTAAACCCTGCAACTTTCAGGGCCGCTAGTGCAGTAGCTGATCTCTTTCCAGAGCGGCAATACACAATTATGTCTTTATCAAAAGGCATTTTGGAAAGCGCACTACCATCAAGAATGCCAGCTAGTGGAATGAGCTCACCACCAGGGATTTTCACTATTTCAAACTCGTGAGGCTCGCGCACATCAACTAAGTAGAACTCTGCTCCATTTTCCATCTTTGATTTTAATTCATGCACCGAAATTTCACTAAGACTTGGCGGTTGACAGAAACCTTCGTAATCTTCCAACAGGGTATGTAACGTTGGATTTTCTCCACATGCAATGCAATTGGGATCTTTAGAAAGTTTGAGCGAACTGAATTTCATTAACAGGGCATCAAAAGTTATGAGCGAACCAATGAGTGATTCACCAATTCCAGTAATTAACTTAATTGCTTCGGTTGCTTGAATTGATCCAATTGATGCACATAGAACTCCGAGTACTCCAGCTTCAGAACAGTTAGATGAATCAGTCGGAGGTGTGGGATGCAAGCAACGGTAACAAGGTCCATGTTGTGACCAAAAAACACTTGCCTGCCCATCGAAGCGTAGAACTGAGCCCCAGATCAAGGGTTTCTTCAATAGGACACAAGCATCATTAATTAAGTAGCGAGTTGCAAAATTATCAGTCCCGTCAATGATTAAATCATAATCTTTAAAGATTTCCATGACATTAGAACTACTCAACTTAAATTGATGCGTAACGATTTTTACAAATGGATTAATTTCAGAAATCTTCTTCTTAGCTATTTCTGCTTTGCTTTTTCCTACATCACTATTACTATAAATTATCTGCCGCTGGAGATTTGATTCATCGACTGTATCAAATTCGACGATACCAATTGTTCCAACACCAGCACTTGCTAAGTACATTAAAATTGGAGACCCTAAACCACCTGCACCAACGCAGACTATCTTGGCATTTTTCAACCGCCCTTGTCCCTCTAGGGCTATATCTGGAATTACAGTCTGTCGACTATAACGACGCATCTCATCGTCACTCAGTGTGAGTGCTGTATCAATTAGAGGTGGGATATTCATTTGAGCACAATTCTGCCGTAGTGACTCGTTAGGTGCCAAATGTTTGCCGAGTATTGGTAAAAAGAGCAAAAACCCCTCTACGATTGCGCCAATGACAACTGCAGATGCATCGAATAAAGGGCGCTTACCTCGTGATGAGCGTCGAGCGCTCCTACTCTCGGCCGCTCTGGAAGTATTCACTGTTGCCGGTTATCACTCAGCAGCAATGGATGAAATCGCTGATCGTGCCAATGTGAGTAAGCCTGTCTTGTATCAGCATTTTCCATCAAAACTCGAACTTTATTTAGCAGTTCTAGACTTACATATCGATTCACTTGTGTTTGAAATTCAAAAAGCAATCGCTTCAACTCCCGACAATGCAAATCGTGTTCATGCGACCGTAGATGCTTATTTTGCATTCATTGAAAAGGAGGGAGAAGCTTTTCGACTTCTGTTTGAAAGTGACATGAGTGTTGAACCATCGGTACGTGAGCGACTAAATCGCATGACTTATGACTGTGCAGCGGCAGCGAGTGCGGTTATTTCAATCGACACTGGTCTTCCTAGAGAAGCCTCAATGCTGCTTGGAGTCGGGATGATTGGTTATGCCCAAGTCACGGCACGACATTGGTTAGATCGAGACAGTACTTTGACTCGTGAACAAGCAGTAGAACTTGTCAATAATCTCATGTGGAGAGGCATTTCTGGTTTTCCCCGCAATTAAAGGCCGATAGGATTAACCTATGAGTGCTAAGAAAATTGAAGTGGCAGTGAAATCTGAAGTCCGCATTGCTGTTACTCGTGTTGCTAGTGACATTGTTTTTGAAAGCCCAATGACTACTGCAGAAGTCAAAAGTGCAGTCACTGAAGCACTCTCTAAAGGCAGTCCACTGATGCTCAGTGATGTACGCGGCCATGAAATTATTGTTCCGGCTGACAAGATTGGATTCGTCGAAGTTGGCGAACCTGCATCACGTCGCGTCGGCTTCGGCGCTGCATAAAGTGTCACTGACTTTCGCGCAGCTACCACTTCGCCCAGAAACCATAGAGGCTCTCAACGCCCATGGATTTATCGCGCCGTTTGCAATTCAAGAAATGGTTTTACCCATTGCGTTATCTGATGGTGATGTTATTGGACAGGCAAAGACTGGAACCGGGAAAACACTGGCGTTTGGAATTCCGCTCATCGAGCGGGTTATTGCGCCAAATGATTCAGAGTGGGTGGATTTTCCAACAAAAGGGATGCCACAAGTTTTAGTTGTTGTTCCTACGCGTGAACTTTGCACTCAAGTTACTAAAGATATCGAAGAACTGGCAAGCAACCGGGGAATTCGAACTCTTGCTGTCTATGGTGGACGTGCTTTCGAACCACAAATTGAAGCGCTTCAATCAGGCGTAGAGATAGTAGTTGGAACTCCAGGTCGCCTCTTAGATCTTTCACGTCAAGGCCAGTTAAAGTTGAAAGAAGTATCTAGATTAGTTCTAGATGAGGCCGATGAGATGCTTGATCTCGGATTTTTACCCGATGTTGAAAAGATATTGGCTAACACGCCTAATCGCACACAGACAATGCTTTTTTCAGCAACTATGCCTGGCGATATCATCGCGCTGGCACGTCGATTCATGAATCAACCAATACATATTCGCACGCAAGACAGTGAAGACGAAGGTGCTGTAGTAAATAGGATTGAACAACATGTGTTGCGAGCACATGCAATGGATAAGATTGAAATGCTTGCCCGAATTCTTCAAGCTGATAGGCGCGGCCCGACAATTGTTTTTTGTCGCACAAAGCGAACTTGCCAGAAAACGGCAGACGATCTCCTTGAGCGTGGTTTTAAAGCTGACACAATTCATGGTGACTTGGGCCAAAGTGCTCGTGAAAAAGCGCTTCGCGACTTTAAAGCAGGAAAATCTGACGTATTGGTCGCAACTGATGTGGCAGCACGTGGTATTGATATTGAAGGAATTACACATGTAATTAACTTTCAATGCCCAGAAGATGAAAAGACGTATGTGCACCGTATTGGACGAACTGCTAGAGCAGGCGCAGATGGTATTGCCGTAACTTTTGTTGATTGGGATGAACTTGCACGTTGGAAAATGATTAATCAAGCTTTAGAGCTTGGACTAGCTGAGCCAGAAGAGACTTATTCCTCTTCACCACATCTTTTTGAGGTATTAAACATCCCAACCGGTTCAACTGGACGCATGGTTAAAGCCAAACCAGTTGTACGAGTTGAAAACAAGTCTGCGGCATTACCTCGCAAGGAGAGTTCATCACCTAAAGCAGCTAAGCCGAAGGTAGAGCGCACGCGTGTCAGAACTAAAAAGTTTAAAGAAAACTAAGCAACAACAAATACTCGAATCGCATCAACAAGCATCTGGACTGCAATGGCAGCTAACAAAAGTCCTGCGATACGAGCAACCAGGGTTACACCTGCTTCCTTAATAACTTTTAAAATAGTAGTTGAGGCCATTAATACTGCTGCAATAGCAATGTGGACTCCAACAACTGCAGCAATCAACCCTAAAATCATTGGTGTTGTATCCGCATTCTGCACAAAAATCATTGTTGCAACAATCGCACCGGGACCAGCAAGTAATGGGGTTCCGAGTGGTACTAGCGCAATATTTGCGTCTTTGCCTTGCGTCTTACCGCCACCTGTTCCGCCAGTAAGCAGATCAAGAGAAATGAGGAGCAAAAGTAATGCTCCTGCTGCTTGCAGTGCTGCCATGGAGATATTTAGGTAGCTCAGAATAAAGCGACCGAACAATGCAAAGAGCGTTATGACAGAGAATGAAACCGCAGCTGCCTTGACTGCCAAAACTCTGCGCTCTTTTGGAGTTTTTTGGGCAACAAGTGCCAAGAAGATTGGTGTTGCACCAGGAGGATCCATGATGACAAAGAGTGTGACAAAGGATTGAATCGCAAAAGTTAAAGCACTGATTTGAATTGCTTTCATGCTCTCACTACCCGTCGCTCAAGTGCTAGAGACTCTAGCTTTTCCCACTGATCGGGTGCCGTAAGAAACTCACCTAATGAATTTAGTTTACCGTTTCCATGGTAATCGCTAGCACCAGTTACAACTAAGCCTAACTCTTGGGCAATTACACGCAACATGGTGCGCTCATCTGGGCTTTGATCACGGTGATCAACTTCGATTCCATGCAAGCCAGCATCTGCTAATTCCTGAAAACTAGATACATCCAAACTGTGTCCACGAAGTGAAGCAAGAGGATGAGCAATCACGGCAACTCCCCCTGCACTTCGGATCATTTTTATTGCTTCTATAGGAGTGGGTGCTGCATGCGAAACATAAAAGACCGAGTCGTTATTGAGCATTCCTTGAAATGCTTCATCTCTAGATTTTATGATGCCTTTATTAACTAATGCATCGGCGAGATGTGGGCGGCCTAACGTTGCCCCAGCTGGGCGTGCAGCTTCAACATCACTCATGCTGATATCCATGCCTGCTGCGCGCATTTTTTCAATCATTTTTCTCATTCGAGGCAAGCGTCCGTCGCGCGTTTCTTCAAGCATTATCTGCATCTCTTGATGTTGCCCATCAAAGAGCAGGCCTAACATATGCACACTTGTACCTTCATCGGTTAGGCAAGAAATCTCACTTCCTAACGCTAAAGAAATATCTCCGCGCACAGAGTCGATAGCCTCTTGCCAGCTCGAAGTAGTGTCGTGGTCAGTCACTCCAAGGACTTTCATGCCCATAGAAATGGCTTTATTCACAAGTTCCCGTGGAGAATCAGTTCCATCGCTTTTATTCGTGTGCGTATGTAAATCAATCATGGTGTGCTTTCTTTCTGACTATTGCGTGTTCGAGTGACCACCAATACACATCCGCCCAAAATTAAGGCAATTCCGGGAAGAATTCCGAGTGGAGGTTTTTGACCCATCCACCAAATAGCTAGGACTGAACTAACCGGAACTTCAAAGAAAATAATAAGCGAAACGATTGCTGGTGATACGCGTTTAAGAACAGAATTAAACATTGTATGACCAAGGATCTGTGCTCCAAGAATTAGCCCTAATAATATCCACCACTCACGAGCAGAGTAGTTAAAGAGTGAATAGCCGGATAAGAGCACAATAGGAAGCGCAGTTAGTGCACAAACAAAATAACAAACAGTTGTATACGTAGTTGTTTCAATTGTTCTCTGCGCTCTAGAACCAGCCATCATGTAGAGAGCTGCCAAAGCTGCAGAAATAAGTGCAGCAATATCTCCTAGAAATGCTTTAAGAGAAATGTTTAAATCAACTCCAGATATGAGCAATACACCGGTAAAACTCACAACCATTCCGAGCCAAGCTTTCGAAGGAATATGACCTCCACTCATTTTTACAAAAAGAGCAGCGAATATTGGCTGCAATGCAACGAGTGCAGTTCCAGCGGCAACCGTGGTCCATCGCATCGCTAAGAAAAATCCGATGAAGTGCATCGCTAAGATAAATCCGGCAACAATCGCCCATTTAATTCCACTGCGTTGGCGTTGATGACGGAGTGCAAATGGCAAAGTCAGGAGCGACCCACCTAAATTACGCCAGAAAATCAAGGTCGGTATGGGCATCGCACTCATTGCGATGAGAGGACCCGATGTCCCAATTCCAATAATTCCAAGTCCTAATCGCATCAAGTCTGGGCGTGCAGGTATTGCCGTATGGCTATCACGGATATGTTGGCCATTCTGCAATTGTTCGCCCGTACTCATAAGAGAAAGGTACCCTTAACCCATGAGCGGAAATCTCCTGAACCGAGTATTTCTCGCCCGTCTTGCAGGCACTGCGGTCTTTGACCCAAATGGTGATCCAGTAGGAAAGGTGCGGGATGCTGTCGCGACCCTGCGCACAAATAACCTTCCACCACGAATTCTGGGATTAGTTGTTGAAGTTCCACTGCGACGTCGTGTTTTTGTTCCAATAACTCGTGTTACGTCCATTGAAAGTGGCGCAGTTGTCATTACTGGACTACTTAACATGCGTCGATACGAAACTCGCCCAGGTGAAGTTTTAGTTCTTGGTGACATGTTAGATCGTTCAATCACATTAATTGCTACTGATGAGGCTGTGGTCGTTGAAGACATGGCAATGGAGCAAAATTACTCAGGCGATTGGTTAATCTCGCGAGTACACATCATGCGTTCGGGTCGCGGATTTCGACGCAAAGGTGCAACATCAACTGTCGCTTGGGAAGATGTGATTGGCTTTGCCCACACAGAACAAAATCAAGGTGTTACAAACCTACTTTTAACTTTAGCAAATCTGCGAGCTGCTGATTTAGCAACAGTGCTTCAGGATCTTCCTGCAAAGCGACGCGTTGAAGTTGCAGGTGCGCTGGCTGATGAACGTCTTGCAGATGTATTGGAAGAGATGGATGAGGATGACCGTGTCGCACTTCTTGCAGAACTTGAGGGCGAACGTGCTGCAGATGTCCTTGGTGAAATGGATCCCGATGACGCTGCTGATTTGTTGCGCGAAATAGGTCAAGAGCGAGCTGAGGCATTGTTAGAACTCATGGAGCCAGAAGATGCTGAAGATGTTCTTCGCCTTATGACTTATGAGGATTATTCCGCAGGTGGAATGATGACAACAGAACCTATAGTTATGAGCGCTGATTATTCAGTAGCAGATGCACTAGCAGCGGTTCGTCAAAAAGAAATTTCTCCCGCCTTGGCATCCCAGATTTTTATCGCACGGCAACCTCTTGAAACTCCAACAGGTCGATTCATAGGTACAGTCCATTACCAGCGTTTACTACGCGAACCACCTTCAACCTTGTTAGGTTCTATTGTCGATACCCATTCCAGGGGCGTGAAGCCAGATGCATCTCTGCATGAAGTTTCCTCTCACTTAGCGAGCTATAACATGCTTTCCTTACCTGTTCTGGATGCAAATGACCGTTTACTCGGGGCTATTACTGTCGACGATGTTCTCGATCACTTATTGCCGGAAAACTGGCGTCATGACCATCGTGAGAAATCACCTGTCTCATATAAGGAGGGTTAGTTGTGGCACGTAACTTCGGTTTAGATACACCTCGCGAAACCCGACGCTCTTTGCGACCAAACTTTGATCCTGAAACTTTTGGCCGCTTGTCAGAACGTTTTGCCAGATTCTTAGGAACAGCACGTTTCTTGGTCTATATGACCATCTTTGTTTTTAGTTGGGTACTTTGGAACACCACTGCACCTAAAGAGCTGCGCTTTGATGACTATCCTTTTATTTTCTTAACGTTAATTCTTTCATTGCAAGCATCGTATGCTGCCCCGTTAATCTTGCTTGCACAAAATAGGCAGGCCGATCGAGATCGAATCCAACTCAATGAAGATCGTGCGCGAAATGAACGAAGTATTGCTGATGCTGAATACTTAACTCGCGAGATAGCTGCACTAAGAATTTCACTGGGAGAAGTTGCAACTCGTGACTTTGTGCGTGGTGAACTTTCAGATTTGGCAAAAGAAGTAGTTTCAGAACTACGTAGCGATTCCAAGTCTGACTCCTAATAAAGACTTGCTTCGCTTTATTAGCTTTTCCGCAATGCCATTAAGTGCAACTGCACTTGGAGAATCTGGATCGGAAATAACTACAGGAACTCCTGCATCGCCTCCTAATCGCAGATCAACACTAAATGGAATCTTTCCTAAAAGGGCAACATCACTACCGACCAATTGAGAAAGTCGTTTGGCAGTCTCTTCACCTCCGCCACTTCCAAAGAGCGAAATCACTACACCAGATGTGGGATCGATGTACTCAGACATATTTTCTATAACACCTATTACTTGCTGATGTATCTGATGAGCTATTCGGCCTGCGCGCTCGGCTACTTCGGCAGCAGCCACTTGTGGAGTCGTGACGACCAATATCTCTGATGTTGGAATCAACTGTCCCAGTGAGATTGCTAAATCACCAGTCCCTGGTGGCAAATCGATGAGAAGTAAATCTAAATCGCCCCAATAAGCATCAGAGAGCAGTTGTTCAAGGACTCTATGCAGTAACGGACCGCGGTAAGCAACTGCATCGCTACGTTCTGGCTTAAACATTTCCATTGAAACAGTCTTTACGCCAAAAGATTCGAGTGGAATAAACATTTGATCGATGGCAGTTGGACGCTGCCCCATTAGTCCCATGAGACGTGGAATCGAATGACCGTAGACGTCAGCATCTAGGATTCCAACCCGGAGCCCCTTATTGGCCGCAGCAACAGCCAGATTGGCTGTCACGGAAGATTTTCCGACCCCACCTTTACCAGATGCAATTCCAATAACGCGTGTCAGTGAGTCAGGTTGTGCGAATGGAATGAACTTTTCTCGACCATTGCGCATAATTTTCTTAACATTATCGCGCTGTTCCTGCGACATCACCCCAAAATTTAAATTCACACTCTTGACACCTGTGATTGCAGAAACCGCATTGGTGATGTCAGTCCTTAATCGATCCTGCATAGGACAGCCAGAGATAGTTAGCAGCAGTGTTATGGAAACATTTCCATCGTCTTCATTTAAATCATCCACCATTCCAAGTTCGGTGATAGATCTATGAAGTTCGGGGTCCTGTACTGCAGTGAGCGCCTCTGCAATCTGATCAAGCAGATTCATATGAGTTCTGGATCAATCCGTGCCTCAGGGCGCTTCGTCTTGGTCACCGGTTTTTCCTCCATGAGATCTGCTAACTGCTTTTTAACAAAAGTTTTTGGATGAAGATCTGCAGGTTGCAGATTTTCAAATCCAGGCCCTAGGTTTTCTTTTAACTCAGTAGTTGCAATTTGTGACAAATTCCGAAGTTTTTTTAACAACTTAGCCGCCTCAACGGCAACCTTAGGTAATCGCTCAGGACCAACTAAAATCATCGCCAAAATAGCAAGGCCAGCGAGTTCTCCAGCGCCGATATCAAAGAACATGTGCAGAGCCTATCTTCAACTGAGCCGTTAGTCTTTTGCTGCAACTAGAGTCATTGTGGCTGAGAACTCTGTCTTTCCACGGATGTATTTTACTGTGACTACGTCACCAACATTCTTTGATCTGACTGCAACGATGAGCTCTTCAGCTGCAGAGATATCTCGATTTTCAAATTTAATAATAATGTCACCTGGCTTAAGACCTGCTTTTTGCGCTGGACCACCGGCCATGACTCCTGAATTTGACTTAGCTACAAGTGCACCTAATCCAGTGAAATTCATATCTAGCGAAACTCCCAGAATTGGATACGTCGCTTTACCGTTTTTGATTAGTTGATCTGCGGTTTTACGCGCTTGATTAATTGGAATCGCAAAACCTAGTCCAATCGAACCTGTCTGAGATGTCGAACCAAGTGATGCAATTGCTGAGTTAACGCCAATGACTGCACCAGTTGAATCAACCAAAGGCCCACCAGAGTTACCTGGATTAATTGCGGCATCAGTTTGCAACGCATTGATAAATGAGTTTTCAGTCGAAGACTCTCCTGCAGTTACCGGGCGATCTTTTGCACTAATTATTCCAAGTGTTACTGTGCCAGATAGTCCTAATGGAGAACCAATTGCAATAACTGGATCGCCAACAGCAACTTTGTCACTATCTCCAAATTGAAGTGCCACTAAATTTGTGGCTCGAATTTTTAATACTGCTAAATCATACGATGAGTCGCGGCCAACAATGGTTGCGTCATAGACATCGCCATTATTGAGCGTGACCCGCAAAGTGCCACCAGTTTGAGCGAAAGATGCAATCACATGGTTATTAGTTAAAATATAGCCAGAACTATCGATAACAAAGCCAGAACCTGTTCCGCCACCATCACTTGTACGTGTTGTTATTGATACGACGGACGGTAAAACTCGTGCGGCTATACCGGCTACGGAATCTGGTGCTCTTTCTATCACGCTTGTTGATGACACTAAATTCGCATTCTGAAAAAGAGTTCCACCTGTCGCGGTAGAGCCCAGTAATCCCCCGATACTTCCAGCTAAGAGTGCTATAAATGCAATATTTGCACGGGGTGCAGTTCTGCTTCTTGGAGATTCCCACCAGGCAGGTGCAATCTCAGATTTCTTATTCCGTGGAAATATCATAGATTTATTCTGCTACAACTTAGTCGCAACTAACAAACCGTCTCCAGTTGTGATTAGCGTACTTACCCAATGTTCTGTGTCACTTTTAATTATCTTCCCAGCATCTCGAAGTGAGACGGTCTTTGCATCACGTTGCGTAGGATCGCAGACTTTAGAGCCACCGAAGAAATTATCGATTACGAGTGCCCCGCCACTCCTTAAAATTCGATGCGCCTCACCTATGACAAAAGCAAGATCTTCGGGATTATGGCGAAGCACAACAAGGTCATACGCACGGTCAGTCAACTTTGAAATAACATCTAGAACTGAGTTGGTAATCAAGCGATAACGGGTTTGTGCGATATCAGCATCGTTAAACGCTAATTTCGCAATTCGCGTGTGTTCCATCTCATCATCAATGGAAGTCAAAGTTCCACTTGTCAGCATTCCATCGAGCAACCAAAGTGAGCCAACTCCTGATCCAGTACCAACTTCTACGACTGATTGTGCCGATAATGTAAATGCTAAATGGCGAAGATATGCGCCGGCACCTGGTGTTGTGTCTATCGTACCGAGTTCGATTCCGCGCGCACGCGCCTGTGATTTGAAGTGATCTTCTGCAATAAAACTTTCAGCATATGAGTGCGGGTCGATTTTCATCACAGAGACATTATCCACTGCGTTAGTAATCGAACGCCGTAACCCGTACCGCCTTTTGGATTTTCTCCAGCATCTGTATCACTACGTCCCGTACCTGCAATGTCTAGATGCAGCCAACGACGCTTTCCCGCAAAGTGCTCAAGAAATAGAGCTGCTGTGACGGAACCTGCAGAATATTTAGCATGACTTGCATCATGGTTAAAGTCTGCAATGTCACTGTTGAGAGAATCTTGATAGTCATCAATGAGTGGCATTCTCCATACTCGATCACCTGATTCTGTGCCAGCTTTTTCAAACTGTGCGGCAAGTTTGTCATCTCGCGTATACATAGCTGCAAATTGACGGCCTAGACCTAAAGTTGCAGATCCAGTCAGAGTGGCAATATCAATTAAGTAATCAGGCTTTAAATTAATGTCGGCATAGGCTAAGCCATCAGCAAGAACTAAACGCCCTTCAGCATCGGTATTTATGACCTCAACTGTTGTTCCACCATAGTGCGTGATTACATCGCTGGGTCGCTGCGCTGTCGCAGAAATAGCATTTTCCGCACACATCATGAGCGCAGTAACACGGACATTTGGCTGTAAATCTTCTAAGGCTGTAAGCGTGGCAAGAATGGCAGCAGCTCCTGCCATGTCAGATTTCATTGGAATCATTAAATCGTAAGGGCGCTTTAACGAAATTCCTCCCGTATCGAAAGTAATCCCTTTACCTACTAGAACTACATGAGGCAGCTGGGCCTTTACTTTTCTATTACTTTTTGGTGTGTAAGAAACCTCTATAAATCGTGGCCCCGGTTTTGGTGAAGAGTTTCCAACTGCACGCAAGCCTCCAAACTCTTTTAATTCAGTACCGCTTAACACATCTACTTTTAGCCGCGTTGTTTTGGCGAAGAGTTGTGCTTGGCTAGCCATCCACGCAGGAGTTTTAATATTAGAAGGCGTATGGACCAAGTCGCGAGCGCGCGCAACTGCTTTCGCAATAACATTTGCATCATCCACTATTTCCTTTTCATTGGTTGCTACTATGAAAACTGGAGATTCTGAGGGTTTTTCAGTCTTTAAACTCCACAGATAAGCGCCCATCGTTAATGAAATTGCATGAGCTGTTATGTCAGCTTTATTGATAGCACAACCTGAGTAAACAGAGATATTTTTCCCGCGAACTTTCCGCGCAATTGCAGTAGCTGCAATTCGAAAAGACTGTGTTGTTGCATCGCCAATCGAAGTTAAATAAATTCGTTCTGTTACAGAATCAACTGCACTCACGGGAATTTCAAAAATTTCGCCTACTTTTCCAGTTGGAGAGAAAAAGGAGAGCTCGTCAACTAAATTAACTGCAAAGTATTTTTCAATGTCTGGGATTAACGTTCCAGGCCCTTTAAAGACAAAATCCCCTGAACTATCTTGAACATAGGCAAGCGCAATTGCATCAGCGATTATTGCTGAACTAAGTTTTATTGGAGCGCTGGTAAGAGATGAAGACATGCGTTGAAGGCTAGCGCCTGATGAACCTTTACTTCTTAACTAAACCGACAGCAGCATGAAGTGCTGCACTTAAATTATTTGCTTCCTCGGGATTGAGCTCCACAACCAATCGGCCACCGCCTTCTAACGGGATTCTCATAACCAATGAGCGAGCCTCTTTGGTAACCTCCATTGGGCCATCACCTGTACGTGGTTTCATGGCTGCCATTGGGAGACTCCTTTGAACTTCGGGGCGGGGAATTGCAAGGCGCTAAGTATCTCGCATTAGGTGCATTGGTGGGAAATCGCCGTATAGCGCCAAAAAAGTGCGCTAAATGCCAAGAATTGCGCTCAGCCTCGCCTTTCCTGCGGCGATAACGGCCTCTACGGCGCGCACTGGTACCGACAATACTGCAGCGATCTCTGCTGCTGACATTGATTTCAAATAATGGAGCGTCAAGATAATTCGCTCTTCTTCGGGCAGTGAGGCGAGTGCCTGGGACAAAGTTATTGACTCGCTCATGGTTCTAAGGTTACTCGGCAATCAATCGCCAATGCCTTAAGGGCGCTATTGGTGGAATGTCTGGGCAAATCTAGCCAGAGAGATTCGTACACCTAGGAAGAGCGCCGGTTTTACGAAAGCAAAAATTATGGGTGGTGCCCAGACATCTTCAGACCAATCAAAGGCTGTGTGATTTGGTGACAACTCTCGAAGCTGAAAGCGCCCAGTTCCCTTAATTATTTTCCCTGTATGAACAACATCGCATGTGTAAGGAGGTTCCCAATGTGTCACCTCCATTGTGTCTAACACGCCAAATCTGCTTACTCCAGTAAACGCACTAATTTTGGTACCGACGCCTGTTGTTGTTTCTGAAGTAACCCATACTTTGGTTTGCAGCATCCATTCGCTCTGCTTTTCCCATTGCGCCAGTGAATTCCATACTTCTTCAAGTGGAGCCTTTATCTTTATAGAAATAGCGAGATGATTATTTTTTAATTTGAACATGCCGCAAGCGCATCGTTTACTGTTGTAGTCCAAGTGATGAGTTCTCTCATACCAGGCTTGATGAATTTTTCTGCCTCTAAATGCTGAACTAACTCATGTAAGGGATCATAAATTCCAAATGGGTCAAGAATGACAACTGGCTTGTTGTGAAACTTCAAGTAACGTCCAACCCAGATTTCAAAAAATTCTTCCAGAGTTCCTGCGCCACCCGGTAATGTAATAAAGGCATCTGCAATATCTGTAATCAATGCTTTACGTTCGCCCATAGTCTCAACAACATGAAGTTCGTCATTGTCATGATCAGCAAACTCGATATCAACTAATGCCTGTGGGATTACTCCTACGGTGCGGCCACTTACCGATCGTGCACCACGTGAGACTGCGCCCATCATTGAAATATGTCCTCCACCGGTAATCAGCTCCCAGGATTTACTTCCGATTCCTTCGCCAAGTTCAAAGGCAAGGTCAACATATTTGGGATCTATAGTCGGCGAAGACGAGCAAAATACTCCGATACGCATGCTTGCAAGGATAGGGGTTACGCTTAGCTCATGACCACTCTTGCTTCTGGCCACGCAATAACAACAATGTCACATGGAAAACTCCTTGATGCCTGGTTTCCTGAACCGATACTTGGGCCACTTTCTTCTACAGTGCCGCCTGAACTTCTTACCCTTGTTGGTAAAGATAATGCACGTGGAGTAAGCCGTGAAATCGCCAGTATTGAGATTGACTACTCGATTCCTCCAACGTCTGCCCTTGATGTATATCTGAGACTTCATCTTCTTTCACATCGTTTGATAAAGCCGCACGGAGCTAATCTTGATGGTGTTTTTGCTTTACTGAGTAATGTTGTATGGACATCTGCAGGAGCGTGTGCAGTTGAGGATTTCGAAAATACCCGCGCACGACTAATGGCCAAACATGGTCATGTGACAGTTTTTTCTGTCGATAAATTTCCTCGAATGGTTGATTATGTGATTCCAAGCGGTGTACGTATTGCTGATGCCGATCGAGTTCGCTTGGGCGCACATCTTGCGGTTGGTACAACTGTCATGCATGAAGGTTTTGTTAACTTTAATGCCGGAACTTTAGGAACATCCATGGTTGAAGGTCGAATCTCTGCCGGTGTCATCGTCGGTGATGGAAGTGACGTAGGTGGTGGGGCTTCGATTATGGGCACATTAAGTGGCGGAGGTAAGCAAGTAATTTCAATCGGTGAAAAAACTTTGTTAGGTGCAAACTCTGGTTGCGGAATCTCTTTAGGCAATAACTGTGTAATTGAAGCTGGTACATACATCACTGCAGCGTCAAAGGTGCGCTTGCCTGATGGAGAAGTAGTCAAGGCAGCATCGCTATCCGGTGCTCATGATCTGCTATTTCGCCGTAACTCATTAGATGGCGCACTAGAAGTTGTAAGTCGAACCGGCAGTTGGGGTGGACTTAATTCAGTTTTGCACCTCAACTAATTCAAAGTAAGCCGAAGGAATTTTAGTTCGACTACGAAAAGTTTCTCCACGTAAGGCCATTTGAATCCCCGTACTTGATGTTGCGACAATTTGTCCTACAGTCCCGCTCTCATTCCTGCTAATGACTTCTAAAGTGACCACATCCGGTAATGCAAAAGCTGTAGCCACAATAGCTTGGGAGATTGTCCGATTCCATGAAACAAAGCGGGGATTCAATACAAGATCTAGGCTTCCTGGATCTTCAACAATTTGTGTGAATGCTCTCTCACTCCCCCATGCATTTACTGCAAGTTCAGTTTTGCCACCCGATGACGAGAAAAAATATGCAGAAATTGGAACACCTGCTTGGGTGATAGTTAATCCAGAGGTTCTAGTTACTGCAGTTTTCCACATGGTTCCATATTTAGGTTCTATCTCTTTTGCATATCCTAAAAACACTTGATCTGAAATTTCACCATAAATATCACAGTTACAAGCCGATCGGTACTTGCCAGCTTTACTCAATGCATAAGTTCGAGACGCGATTGCTTGGGCTTCAAGAGCTGCGGTTGGCCAAAATGAAGGCATCTCACTTACTCCCCAGAGATATTCATCAGATAAGCGCACAGAATTTGTAACTTCGAGTCGATAACCAAGTGCTTTGTCTTTTACCGAACGCACCTGAATCTGTCCATATCGATATTTTCTTGTTGCTCCACTGTGGTTGACTGAAATAAACGTATCGAAGCCATCTAGGTACCTAGTTCCACTCCAGCGAATAGTGAAACTTCGACTTTTGGCATAGTTGGAAGTTTTCTTTGCAATAGTTGCACTCGGTAAAACGTTTACACCTAAAACCGAAAAATTAAGTGCTGCTTTACCGGTGATCACCGCAACTGGAGTTACATCAACTTGATCACCTATTTCACCCGTGAATAACTGGACACTCGCCTCATTAGAACTTGTTGAGATTTTCATGTTTGACAACAAGTGGCCAATATTCACGCGCAAAATCTGTGTATCGTCGCGGGTTTCTATCTCAACGTTTTTATAGAAATACTTCAAAATCTGTTCAGAATTCTGCCCAGCTAGAGCCATCGCCCGAGCACCCATTTGAGACATGCCTACACCATGTCCATAGCCAGCGCCGTGAAGTGCAAACTCGGTAGGAATAGTTGGAATCTCTTGAGCTTGAACTGGCAAAGATAATGTTGTGAATAAAACAACAAGGGTCAAAAGTTTTTTATACATCCTCATCGGATGCTGCACTCCTTTTAACCTGCAAAAAATCTTGGTAAGCATCGATTGTTGCGTTGGGTTCGCCACGTTGAACTAGCACGCCTTTATTGAGCCATGCAATGTCATTACATAATTCTCGCAATGTACCCATAGCGTGACTAACTATGATGAGAGCTCTTTCATCGCTTCGTAGCTCTTTGATTCGGTTGAGTGATTTTTCTTTAAACTTTGCATCACCGGTGCTCAGAGCCTCATCAACAATCAAAATATCTGGACGCACAGTGGCAGCAACTGAAAATGCCAATCGTGAGTACATTCCCGAAGAGTACGTTCTCATAGGTGCATCGATAGCATCACCTAGTTCAGAAAAATCGGCGATATCTTGAAAATGATCTTCAATTTGATCTCGTGTCATGCCGGCAGCAAGCCCACCCAACAGAACATTATCGCGACCTGACATAGATGGATTAAAGCCGACTCCCAATGCAAGCAATGTACTGACGCTTCCAAAGACTTCAATTCGACCTTCAGTAGGCGGAATAATTCCTGCTATCACACGCATCATTGAGGATTTACCCGCACCATTTGAGCCGATCACACCTAAAACTTGTCCGTATTCAACATCAAGATTCACATCATTTAGCGCCCGTATTACTCGAGTGTGCTTAGTTCCGCGACCTAAAGACTTAGCGCGAGCTTTTATCGTTGGTCGACGTTCAATTGACGTTGTGTATGTAAGACCAAGACCGCGGACTGAAACCGCTATTTCACTAGCCTTTGTTGAATTAGAGACGGACGGCAAATTCACGCTCCCTCGAAAGGAAAATATATGACCCGACTAGAAAAATGATGACGGCCCATGTAAGCGCAATCAACATACTTGAAGTTTCGGGAGCTTGCCCATGTACAAGTACTCGCGACCAGCTATCCAATATCGGGAAAAGTGGATTAAGAATTTCAAACTTTAGCATTTTAGGTGACAAAGATGAGGCCTCATAGAGTACCGGGGAAAGATACAAAATAGTTCTAGTCAAGTAAGGCAAAAAGCTTGCGATATCACGAAAGTAAACGTTGATGCAAGAAATTGTTATAGCTAAACCAAGTGAAAGAATAATTGCAATTAAGAGAACTGGAATTGCCCAGAACATCTGCCAAGAAAAAGAAACACCTAAAATTGTTCGAATCACTAGGAATACAATGATTGTTGGAAAGAATCTAAATAGAGCAACTACTACGGCAGAAATCGGAAGCATAATTCGCGGAAAAGCTGTATTTAGAATTAAACGCTGACCACTTGTAACTGCTTTAACTCCCCCAGTAAGAGAGTTCGAAATAAGATAAAAAAGGAAAAGTGTCGCCGTTAAATGGACATACCTGGCGCTGTCCGATGATCCACGAATAATTACTACTAGCAAGAAATAAACGCCAGAAAGTAAAAGTGGATTGAGTATTAACCATAGCTGGCCAAAAAAGGAATCGAAATGCTTGTCTCGAAGCTCTGAGCGAGAGTATTCGGCAATGAATGTCTTACGAGACCACAGTGTTTTCCAATAGCCAATTAGTGGTGGCAAACCCGCCCGAAAAGGCACATAAACCTGGGTTGGGGTCTGGATTGATGCGCTCACAGGGTAAGGCTACCTTACTGTGCCAGTGACTTTGGCGAAGTCAGGAAACCAACTCCCCAGCAGAAATGCATTGTTAAAAGAATAAGTGGAAGTGAAATAAACTCACCGACAGATTTTCCAATCATAAAAGCGGCTAACAGAATAAATAGTGCATACACAAGCACCGGCAAAAAGAAGATGCTTGAAATAAAAATACCAAGCACCATAGAGAGCCCCGAGAGAATTACCGTAAATGGTGGTGCTAAATATCTATAGTTAATTGTTCCCGTATGTCGTCTAGTAACAACTCGACGCCATCGACCATATTCAAAATATTGACGTGCTAAAGCCTTCACTGTTGCACGGGGGCGGTAAGTCACTACAAGTCGCGGATCAAAATAAATTGATCCTCCAGCACTGCGAAGTCGAAAGTTTAACTCCCAATCCTGCGCGCGGGTGAATCGCTCATCAAAACCTCCTACGGCAAGTAAAGCTTCTTTTCTAAATGCGCCTAAATAGACGGTATCGACTTCTCCCGCTTTACCACCTGTATGAAAACGCGATGCACCAACACCAAGCGGGCTGCGCATTGCACGCGCAACTGAACGTTCGAAAAGGTTTATTCCAACTGCCGCCATAACACCACCAACATTAACTGCGCCAGTTGTTGAGAGAATTTCTAGCACCAAAGACAAATAATTTTTCGGAATCTCTGCATGTCCATCAACTCGTACAATATTTGAATATTGCGACTTCTTGATCGCTAGGTTTAATCCAGCGGCTGTTCGACCAGTCGGATTTTCAACAATGACGACTCTCGAGTCGGCATTAGCTATTTCGCGGGCTATCTCTTCAGTTGCATCTTCCGATGGCCCAACTGCCAAAATAACTTCAAGCGAGCCAGGAAAATCTTGAGCCAAAATCGCTGCAATCGAGTCAGCAAGGTGCAAAGCTTCATTACGCACAGGCAGAATTACCGAAATCTCTTGTTTCGGTGAGCCATATAACTCATTTGCTGATGTCGTCATAACCCCACCACCGTATCGCTGAAGTAGTCTTCCCCTGTGAAAACCACTCGGCCTATTCGGATTATTACATCACTGTCCGTCGCCATTGTCGCAATCTCGGCCATTTCATGGCTGGGTTTAGGTCAAATTAGTGGTGCGATTAAACGTGTTGATGTCTTTGGTTCAATTGAAAACCGACCTGAAAAACCGACCTCTGCGCTGAATTATTTACTGGTTGGCTCTGACACCCGTGAGGGGCTTACAAAAGAGCAGTCAAAACTGCTGCGGGTTGGTACGACAAAATCTGCTTCAGGCGCGCGATCCGACACAATGCTGTTAGTGCACATTAGTAAAGCAAGAGATAGAGCAACAAT